>JAILAI010000056.1 GCA_024681705.1 Prevotella sp. | reverse complement strand
CACTTCATACACCGTGATGTACCTGGCAAAGGAGCTGGGCTACGAAGTTTATGCCGCCTGTGCCAATACGGGCGGTTTCAGCGAAGAGCAGCTGAAGCGCAACGAAGAGAACGCCTACAAACTGGGCGCCGTGAAATATGCCACACTCGACGTGACTCAAGAATACTATGAGAAATCGCTGAAATACATGATCTTCGGCAATGTGCTCCGCAACAACTGCTACCCCATCTCGGTATCGAGCGAGCGCATCTTCCAGGCTCTGGCCATCGCCCGCTACGCCAACGAAATCGGTGCCGATGCCATCGCCCACGGTTCAACAGGTGCTGGCAACGACCAGATACGTTTCGACATGACCTTCCTCGTGATGGCTCCCGGCGTGGAAATCATCACACTTACCCGCGACAAGAAGCTGACGCGCAAGGAGGAGGTCGACTATTTGAACGATCACGGTTTCTCGGCCGACTTCACCAAACTGAAATATTCGTACAACGTAGGCATCTGGGGCACCAGCATCTGCGGCGGCGAACTGCTCGACCCCACGCAGGGTCTGCCCGAAGAGGCTTATCTGAAGCACGTGACGGCTGGCGAAAAGGAATCGCTATTGAAGATTCAATTCGAGAAGGGCGAGATTGTAGCTGTCAACGGAGAGCATTTCGACGACAAGGTGAAGGCCATCCAGAAGATTGAGGAAATCGGCGCATCCTACGCCATCGGCCGCGACGCCAACGTCGGCGACACTATCATCGGCATCAAGGGTCGCGTAGGTTTTGAGGCCGCCGCTCCGAAACTCATCATCGAAGCCCACCGTCTGCTGGAGAAGTCGACCCTGTCGAAATGGCAGCAGTATTGGAAAGACCAGGTGGCCAACTGGTACGGCATGTTCCTTCACGAGAGTCAGTATCTGGAGCCGGTAATGCCCGATATGGAGGCCATGCTGACCTCAAGCCAGCGCAACGTCACCGGTACCGCCATCCTGAAACTACGCCCCTATGGTTTCGAGACCGTAGGCATCGACTCCGACAACGACCTCACGAAGTCGAAACTCGGCGAATATGGCGAGACACAGACGGGTTGGACCGCCGACGAGGCAAAGGGCTTCATCAAGGTGTCGAGCACCCCGTTGCGCGTATACTACGGAATCCATAAAGACGAACAGAGATGATCAGAGTCGGCATACTTGGCGCCGCAGGCTACACGGGCGGCGAGCTCATCCGTCTGCTGCTCAACCATCCCAAGGCGGAGATTGTGTTTGCGAACTCCGAGAGCAATGCCGGCAATCTGGTGAGCGACGTCCACGAGGGCCTCATCGGTGACACCGACCTGCGCTTCACCGACCAGATGCCCTTCGACGATGTCGACGTCATCTTCTTCTGCTTCGGTCACGGCAAGAGCGAAGCCTTCCTGAAAGAGCACGACGTTCCCGCACGGGTGAAGATCATCGACCTGGCTCAGGACTTCCGCATCAAAGGCGACCACGACTATTTGTACGGTCTGCCCGAGACGCACAAGGCAGCCATCGCCGAAGCCCAGCACGTTGCCAATCCCGGCTGCTTTGCTACGGCCATCCAACTGGGACTGATTCCCGCCGCACAGATGGGACTCATCAACGACGACGTAGCCGTGAACGGCATTACGGGAAGCACGGGAGCAGGTCAGAAGCCTGGTGCCACGACGCATTTCTCATGGCGCAACAACAACTTCAGCGTCTATAAGCTCTTCACCCATCAGCACCTGCATGAAATCTGCCAGAGCCTGAACGAGGTGAAGCCTGAGGGAAACGTGCATATCACATCGCCACTTGAAGACAACCAGGAAGGCGCAAGCATAGAGTTCATCCCCTATCGCGGCGACTTTGCCCGTGGAATCTTCATCACGGAAGTCATTAAGACCGACCGACCAATAGACGAAATCGTTGCCTACTATAAGGACTTCTACAATGACGCCGCCTTCACCCATTATAGCGACAAGGCGCTCGACCTGAAGCAAGTGGTGAACACCAACAAATGCCTGGTGCATTGCGACAAGTTCGGCAACAAACTCGTCGTCACCTCCATCATCGACAACCTGCTGAAAGGTGCCGTAGGTCAGGCCGTTCAGAACATGAACATCATGTTTGGCATTGACGAAAAGGCCGGCCTCAACCTGAAGGCCTCAGCGTTCTAAGACAAATAAGCAAGCTAAAGCTATCGTTTAGACAAAATAGGAAAAGGGACATTGACCGAAATTCTCTTCTGAATCGGTCAACGTCCTTTTTCTTTTGTTTCTTTTCTTCGTTTCCTTTTAGATATTACATTTTCAGATGCCAATAACTCAAGAAACTTTTTTATAATATTCAGAACACAAATACATCCAATTTATCGTTGAAACACACAAAGAGGCATAAAATGTAACATAAGGAGACAAAAAAGATTAACAATACGTGTTTTGTTAATCGGTTTTCATGTTTTGTTAATCGGTTTTCATGCTTTTTTCCTATTTTTGCACAGTTGCCACCTATGGCCCCTCTATCAAACAAACAACGCGGGACATCAACATACAGCATGTAACGCAATACCTTAATTTAAAAAGCAGTATAATGAAAAAGACA
>JAILAI010000052.1 GCA_024681705.1 Prevotella sp. | reverse complement strand
GATGTGCTGGCAGAGCAGACAGGCATCGCTGTTCCTGCTGAGGCATGGGGAACGGATGTCCTCACCCTCACCGATGAACAGAAAGCGCAATTGAGCGCCCAGGCAGATGCATTAATTGGATAAGCGATGAAAACCACGGCTTTTTTTACAAGGATTATAGGTTGGTTGACAGGCAGCCGACTGACAGTGGATAACTCGGTGGTAAAAGATCTTGACCTCAACCGTTTCATAGGGAGCTGGTACGAAGTGGCCCGTTTCGACCATTTTTTCGAGCGCGGCATGTCGCATACCAAGGCCAACTATGTGATTCGTGAAGATGGAGATATTGACGTCATCAACACGGGCATCAAGGACGGCAAGCCCAAGACGGCCAAGGGCAAGGCAAAACGGACGGACATTCCTTCCCTGTTTCGCGTATCGTTCTTCGGTCCTTTCTACTCTGACTATCGCGTCTTGCTGCTTGATGCCGACTACCGGTATGTGCTCATTGGTAGCGGTTCAGACAACTACCTTTGGATTCTCTCCCGCACGCCCCTCCTCTCCGAAGAGGCCAAAACGAAAATTCTCTCCGAAGCTCAACGTCGAGGATACGATACAGATAAGCTCATTTGGGTGAAACAGGAGTAGCAAGAGAATCCCAAACGGTGGACTATATGGAGAAACTAGGTGGTGGCCTTACGCGCACCTGCTGTGAGACTAAAGCCTTGGATGGGTATAAGGATGAACTGATGCCTATATTCAGACCAACTCCAGCACAATTCCAGACCATTAGATTTGTTTCTACCATCTTTATAAAGTTTGGTTTATAAAGTTAGGCCTTTTTTATAAAACAAAATTAATAAACTCCGAATTTTTGCTATATTTTCACACTTTACCACAAATAACTCAAGGTCGCAAAATGATGCAAGAACATGAAATAACAGTTAAAATGAGTAGGATTCAAGAAAAAATGCTACTTTTGCATCATTATCAATGAATATAAACTAATTCTGAAACATATGAAAAAAATAGTTTTTGGGGCAGTTGCCTTATTCATGGCATTCGTAAGCAATGCCCAAGTGCTTGATCCAAGTGCTATCAAGGTCGAAGAACCTGAGTTTGAGCAGGAAGCTATCTTGGTTATTAATGAAACCGAGGGCATTCCTCTTGAAGTGGAACATTCCAAGCTTCGCGCGACCGCCAATGTTGGAATGGCTCTGCTTGGTGTACCCAAAGGAAGTGAATACTACCAGTTGGAAGGACCTGAATCACCCGTGACCCTTGATGCTTCAGCTTATGACAATGATATGTATATTATCATATCTTGGGAAGACAATAAACGCAGTCCAAAACGCCTATTCCAAATCATACCACTTGAAATTCAGAAGAAAAGGCGTATATATAATGTCGCAAAACTGACTGCATTTAAAGGTTCTGTTGCGGCCGATCAAGGGTATGTGAATTTTTCCGCAGAGAAGTACGGCGACCACTCCTATCTGGTGAAGATTCCCGCGGAGGAACTTAAGGCATTGCGCGACGATAATAATGGTGAAATGAAAAAGTTCGGTAAGCAGTTTATCATTCGCTTACTCAATGCTTCGACCGACAAACTGTCTGATACTGAGGATTTCATCACATTCGGCATTGCAAAACCCAAATAATTAGATTATCAAAAGATATATAAACAAATGAAAAAGATTTATTCTATTCTGATGGTGGCTGTTGCTGCTCTGTCAATGAGTTTCACGGCAAATGCCGAAGCTCCCAAGTGGGAAGTTGTTGCTGGTATGAATGTAGCAAACGTCGATGCCAGTGGCTGCAGTTCACGCATCGGTTTCCATGCCGGTATTCGCACGACAATCGGTATCCCCAGCGTGAGCAACGGTTTTTATGGTAACGCTGGAGCACTTCTTTCGCTCAAAGGGACCAAGGCAGCCGGAATCACGTTCAATCCCTATTATCTGGACATCCCTGTACATTTTGGTTACAAATATGCTATTAACGAGACCCTGGCCTTGTTCGGTGAATTCGGTCCTTATTTTGGTATTGGCTTGTTCGGCAAGACCGATGGCCTAGACGTCTTTAGCGACGAAGTAGGTTATAAGCGTTTTGATTTTGGTTTGGGGTTGCGTGCTGGCCTGGAATTCAACCAGAAGGTACCTGTTTCCATTGGTTACGACTTTGGTGTTCTTGATGTGGCTGATGAAGTTTCAGCCAAGACACGGAATTTGACCATATCGATCGGATATAAGTTTTAATCATACAATATTGACAACGAGATTTAGGGGGATGTATCTGATAAAGGTACATCCTTTTCGTTTGTGTTTTTTCATCGCAAGAAGCACTAAAAATACTTATAGTGATTCTTTTGGCTGTTCACATTATTATTCTTTCTACTTTTGAAACCGCTTTACAAGTATGGTGCCCCATAAGTATTGAAAAAAACAGCACTCCGTTGCGCAACGAAGTGCCGTTATTCTAAAAAAATAGTATGAATAAAGTCTTTTTATTGTGTTACATATACTCTCCAGCTACCGTCCTTTTCACCTCGTTCCACATATTTCTTGTCAATCAATTGGTCAAGAAGTTTTTGGATGGCGGTAACACTGATACCTGTCACTTCTTTCATGTCAGCCAAAGTCAGTGTAGGCTCTGTGCGCATGGCATTTAGTATCTTCGTATAGTTGGGTGTTCGGAATGAAATCCGTTCACCATCATACCACCACACATTCTCATCCCTTTCACTCACAAACAGCACATCATTATACACTTCCCTAGCCACCAGTCCATTGAAATACTTCAAGAATGGCTTGATGTCTTTCAACTCTGCATGGGCACCATCGCTGGGAACAGGACCAACTTCGAGGTCTGCTTGATGTAGGGCTTCAAGATACTCACTTTTTTGGCGGCTACGGACTACAATCATCGGATAGTCGTGACGAGCTAGGATGAAGTTCACCATCAATCGGGCGATGCGTCCATTGCCATCTTCGAAGGGATGGATGCGTATGTAACGATAATGGAATAGTGCAGCCAACTCCACAGGTGAGAGTTTTCCTTTCTGTTCAGCTGCGTTGTACCAGTCCACCAAGTCTGTCATCAAGCCTAGTGTCTCCTCGGGTGAGGCGTACTCGAATCGGTCTCCGTATCGTGTGATCACACTGTTCGGCCGTGTCTTATACTGCCCCGCATGGATCACATAACTGGTCTGCACGCCACCTGGAAGGTCCCGATAGACGGTGTAGTCCTCCCTTAACAGTGTCTTGTGCAGTGTCCTGATAAAGCTTTGTGTCAGCGGCATATCCCTCAAGGTGGCCTCCTCGGTCATCATCCTCAAACCTACATTGCTTGCCGTCATCTCTTGAACGTCTCGCACGTCAGCTTCACCAATGACCTTGCCGAACAATAGGAGGATTTCAGTCTGTCCATAGGTCAGTGTGTTGCCCTCAATATGGTTGCTGTTGTAGTTGAAGTCCACGGTGAAGCGGCGGCTGAGCCTCTCCCGGTCCTTCTCTGACAACGGCTGTATATCCTGCCACGCTGCCAGTGCTTTCTTGAGATTAAGGTACTTCATATAGACTAAGTGAATTGATTGACGTCGCAAAGATACAAAATGTTTTTGAAAAGGTTATAGAACCACAACCTTATTTGAAGCATTGATGCTAATTTTACTGAAAAACAGATTACAACCAAAGAGGCGTAGCTATAGATTATGTGTATCAA
>JAILAI010000039.1 GCA_024681705.1 Prevotella sp. | reverse complement strand
GTATCACATCCGCCCAGCGGCTGGTCATCATCGAAATAAACAGTATAATGGATTCCTTTCGACGTGATAAAATCATAGCCGCCATCTTCAGCTATTGTTATCTGATATGGCGACTTCTTGTTCAGTGTTTCCAAAGAGAGTCCAATCATAGCGAAACGATAGTTCCCTTTAAGCCCATTCGTTTGCAACGCTCCTCAAAACGTTTTTCTGCGGCTCGTTTGATTTCCAATGAGTGTTTCCAACGAGCAAGTGCTTCTTCGTATGTAATTTTTTTCGTCTCCATATTGATTGCTATTTTAACATTACCGCTGCAAAGATAAACATATTTTCTGAATCTGCAATAAATTCATAAATAAAACATCACAAAACTCAATTGAAATGACTGTAAGACTTTTGGAACAAGAACTAAACGAGGCGTTTGCATTGCTGCGACGTGACGGGTATGAGCCTGAACTGTGCTGCGTGGCCGTTCCCTATTATGAGTCGTTGGCGATGTGCGGGGAACCGGATTTCATGTACGGGGACATGACGGACGAAAGCGTGACGATTCCGAAGAGCCTGATGGGAAGCCGACCAGTCTTTGCCATTACCGTGAAGGGCGACTCGATGAAGGACGCGGGCATCATGCCGGGCGATATGGCGTACGTGGAAATGAGGGAGGAGGTAAACGACGGCGACATCGTTCTGGCTTGCATCGACAACGACTCCTGCACGATAAAGACTTATTTCTGCGATGACAACGGCCAGCGGTGGCTGCTGCCGAGAAACAGGGATTATAAGCCTATCCTGCTGAAAGAGGGTATGAATGTAAGGATTATGGGCAAGGTGGTTTCCATCAAGAGGGAAACGGCAAGGACATCGTTCCGCGACTGCATGAGGATTCTGAAGGATGCGCGTGAGGAACACAGGGAGGAGAAGGTGATCACTCGCGAGAAGGTGGTGGCTGCCATCCGAAAGGTGGCCCCAGAGATAGCCGTCGGCAGAATGTGGTATGCCGCCTATCGGGTTTTCGTTGACAAGAAGGTGGTCAGGGAAAACGACTACGAGGGATTCCTGTCGCTGGTGGAAGAGGCCGTACCCGAACATCCTAACATCCCGAAGGCTGTGGAGTTGTCGAGAATGTGTATTGACAGTTTCCGCAAGCCGCTTGCCCTTTGGGAGAGCGAGAATGCTCCCGTTCAGGGTAAGCGTTTCAAGGACTATCTGCGTATCGGCCGTCTGACTCAGGAGGCTCTCATGGAATAGAAAAACTCTCAAAAACTGCGCAGAAAACTCTCAAAAACTGCGCATGAAATTCTTCTTAAGCTGAAAAACTGCGCAAACTGCGCAAGAAACTGCGCACCGAAGTGATTATTCCGCTTCGGTGCTTTTTTGTGTTGTAACTTTGCCATTGGAAAAAGTTCTGGCCAGAATTCGGGTTCCAAAAACCAAAGTATAACAAAAGTATAAGATTATCATCAATGGAAAAACTTGTAACAATTCTCGAACAGGGCGCTCACTCGCAGCGCACCTATGACGGCAAGGACGGACAGCCTACCGTCTTCAACTACATGGATTTCATCCTCACGGACGGAATCGACGAATTCCACGCTCAGGCTACGGGCAATCTCGCCCAGGCCCTGAAACCTCTCGACAAGTCGGTACTGCACCATGTGCAATGCCATATCTCTCACAGCACCTACGAACGGAAGGACGGAACCGTAGGACATGAGAACAAAATTTACATCGACCGAATCGTGTAATTTAATGGAACACAAAGGCACAAAGGCACAAAGTTTTAAAGAAAACGATAACCTTAACGCTAACAAAAAATTTTAGTGTCTTCGTGTCTTCGTGTTCAGTTAAAAATCAGAAGTTGTATGAGCAGTTATTTGTTTCAGAACGCGAAGGTGGGTGACGTGGTTGACTTCTGCGGCCACCAGCTGGAGGTGAAGCGGAGCCAGGGGCATTGTCCCCTGTGCTTCTTCCACAGAAGAATCTGCTCGGGCATTGCCTGTACGGGCTACGAGCGCGAGGAAGGTATTTCAGTTTATTACAAACAATTAAAATCAAAAAGAAATAAAAATGAAAAAGAATCAGAAACAAAAAGCAAAGATTGATGCAAAGCTTATCTTGCGTCAAATTGAAGAGTGGGAGGATCAAGTCCTCGACGGCATGACTCCC
>JAILAI010000035.1 GCA_024681705.1 Prevotella sp. | reverse complement strand
TAAATCGGACCGCCGTTCGGCATCGAGATTGGCATTTCCGTACGTTCAGGATGCTTCCGCTGAAGGGTTCCTTGGGTACCTGCCGCATAACACACATGCCATCGGAGGGGGATGAATGGTGCAAGACAACTGCAGTTCATTTGAGGGGTGTAGGCGGTGCTTTTCATCGTGGAGGCTGGTGGTTCTGCTTTCATTTGCAAAGGTATTATATTGCTTTCCGTTGTGGGGGCAGGCGGTTCTGCTTTCATTGCAAAAGAATTGTTTTCTTCATTCCCACGGTGCCGATGATAGCTTAGTGGGCGTGTCACTTACCATTCATCTTCGAATAGGTGTTCTGTTTCAAATTGTAAACTACTGCCATTGTGTTTTCCCTTTCTAAAATTTTAACGGTTAACAAATTCGATGTTGAAGGAGTATCCGCATTGCGCTGATCAGGCCTGTTTATCATCGCTGAGCTTCGTGTTGTGCCGTCCCCGGGCCCTTGGTTTCCGCATTCTCACGAGCTTTTACGTTTCTTCTCCTTTCAAGTGCAAAGGTACAAAACAATGGTGCATATCTCCAAATTTTTAAGGAAAATAAAACAGTTAAATATTGTCAACAGCTTTAAACGAATGTATATTTTGTGACATGTGGCATTGTGAATTTGTGACAT
Organism: Prevotella sp.; assembly: GCA_024681705.1. Lineage (GTDB taxonomy): Bacteria > Bacteroidota > Bacteroidia > Bacteroidales > Bacteroidaceae > Prevotella. Next base: position 24,438 of record JAILAI010000035.1, on the reverse strand, counting down.
TAAGTAGGTGGCAAGTTTCCCTAAGTAATAATCCTAGTTTCAAATCGTAGAATTTTTAGTACAAAATATAAGTAATTATAAGTATATAATTTTTATTATAATATATAATATATATATTATATATTATAATAACCTATAGGAGTAACCCCTATCTGGGAAAACCGCAACCCCCTTAATGTCACATTGTCATGAAGTCTTATTGTCTCATTATGTCTTTCTTGCTTTAATTGTGGGTTGCATAAAGTGTTTAATCTTTTACGATAAGTACCTGATAACCAGACTACTGAACATTGTCCAAGCTGATTTTTTCTCGAGGCGGGGGAATGCCGTGTTGAGGGCCTCCCGCGACCTCTCCGAGGGAGGGCCACCAGAGAGGCGGGCTTCCTAGGGGGCTCCTAGGGCTTTATAGGGTTTGATAGGGGGTTATAGGGTTTTATAGGGTTTTATGGGATTTTATAGGACTTTATAGGACTTTATAGGGTTTTATAGGGTTTATGGGGTTTTATAGGCCACCATAGGCCATCATAGGATGTCGTAAGGCAGCCACCATTTCCCATAGCACCTATCATCTTTTATTAAATCCCATAGCCCCCTATCAAACCCCATAGCCCCCTATAGCACCCTATACGCCCCAATTCCCGAGCCGCCAAGGTATTCTTCACTCTTCACTCTTCACTCATAACTTAAAATCGCTCTTCACTCTTAAATCGCAATGCTTTGCGAATTTCGCCGCATTTGCTCGTCCATTTCGCCGCTTTTGCTCATCCATCTTGGCGCTTTTGCTTTTGAAAACCGCCAATATTCGCGCCCCATCGCGCCGCACCCCTTTTCCGGGGTTGCATCTCGGGCGTTGACAACAAAAGAGAAAAGAATGAAGGGAAAACGAAAAAATCGTGCTTTTTTCTTGGTCAATTCATTTATTATGTCTACATTTGCACTAACTTAAAAATCCGCAACCACGAAGATCTATTGACCGATGGTTAACATCATTTTGCCGACGTGTGGAGAGAGAAAGCTGAGTTTCTACTTGGCTATGGAGGAGTATGTGGCCCGACATCTCGACATACCCGAGGCGTTCTTCGTTTGGAAGGTTCCGCCAAGCGTGATATTCGGTAGGAATCAGCTCATCGAGAACGAGGTGAACATCGACTATTGCAAGGAACACGGTGTGCAGACCTACCGCCGAAAAAGCGGAGGCGGATGCGTCTATGCCGACAGGGGAAACCTGATGATGTCGTTCATAGCAGAGAGCCCGAGCGTACAGTACACCTACCACCAATATGTGATGCTTGTGCTGGGAGCCTTGCGAAGTCTCGGCATCGATGCGTCGGCAACGGGCAGAAACGACCTGATGGTGGGAGGCGGAAAGGTGAGCGGTAGTGCGTTCTACCATCTGAACGGAAGAGGTATCGTTCACGGTACGTTGCTTTACGATACGGACATGCAGAACATGACCTCGTGTCTGCTACCCGACAAGGAGAAGCTCGCGAGCAAGGGCGTGAAGAGCGTCCGCCAGCGCGTGTCGTTGCTGAAAGATTTCACGACGCTGAGCCTCGAGGAAATAGAGAGAGGCATCGTCGGTCACCTTTGCAAGGAGCGCCTGACGCTGACGGAGCACGATGTGGAAGAGATTGAGCGGATGGAGCAAGAGTATCTGTCGGCCGACTTCATCTGGGGCAACAACCCGCGATTCACGGTTGTGCGCAAGCGCTATATCGAGAATGTGGGCACCATCGAGGCCCGTATGGAGGTGAAGAAAGGTTGCATTCAGGCCATCGACCTGAAGGGCGACTATATCGTGGTGGGCGACGTCGGAGCGCTCTGCGCCCAGCTGAAAGGCGTAGCGCTGACGCCAGAGGCCGTCGGTGAGGCCTTGCCCGACGATGTGAGCAAGACCATATTTAACCTTAATAATAGCGAATTGACAAATTTAATTACCGAGACTTATGACGAACAAAAGAACATGTCTTTATGACAAACACGTGGCTCTGGGAGCGTTGATTTCGCCTTTCGGAGGCTTCGACATGCCCATCCAGTATTCAGGCATCATCGACGAGCACCAGGCGGTGAGAAAGCATTGCGGTGTGTTCGATGTGTCACACATGGGAGAGGTGACGGTTTGCGGAAACGATGCTGAGCGCTATGTGCAGCACATCTTCACGAACGATGTGGCAGGAGCGCCGAAGGGACAGATCTATTACGGCATGATGTGCTACGAGAATGGTGGAACCGTCGACGACCTGCTGGTCTACAAGATGGACGAGCAGCAGTTCTTCCTTGTCATCAATGCCGCCAACATCGATAAGGACTGGGCGTGGATGCAAGAGCAGGCAAAGGGTTTCGACATAGAACTCGTGAACCGTTCCGACGACTACGGACAGATTGCCGTTCAGGGTCCTGAGGCCGAAGCCGTCGTCGAAGAGGTGCTTCAGCTGGCGTGTAAGGAACTGGTGTTCTACACGACGAAGACGCTCGAGGTGGACGGCGAGGAAGTTATCATCAGCCGCACGGGATATACGGGCGAGGACGGTTTCGAGATATATGGCTCGCACGACTTCATCCGTCGTCAGTGGGACAAGCTGATGGCTAGCGGACGTTGTAAGCCCTGTGGACTCGGTTGTCGCGACACCCTGCGCTTCGAGGTGGGCCTTCCCCTCTATGGCGACGAGCTCAGTAGCGAGATTTCACCCGTGATGGCGGGTCTCAGCATGTTCTGTAAGTTCGACAAGGAAGAGTTCATCGGGAAAGAGGCCTTGGCCAAGCAGAAGGCAGAGGGCGTCAGTCAGCGCGTCATCGGCATCGAGCTTCGCGACAAGGCCATCCCCCGTCACGGCTACGCGGTGTTGTTCAACGGCGAGAAAGTGGGCGAGGTGACCACCGGCTACCATTCCATCTCCACCGACAAGAGCGTCTGCATGGCACTCGTCGACACCGCATGCGCCAAACTGGGCACCGAACTCTCCATCCAGATACGCAAGAAGGTGTTCCCTGGCGTCGTGGTGAAGAAGAGATTCTACGACAAGCATTACAAGAAATAATAACCTTATAATAATCATCTATTAACAAACAATCATTATGGCAAAAGTTTTAGAGGGACTCTACTATTCCGAGAGTCATGAATATGTGAAGGTTGAAGGCGACTTCGGTTTCATCGGTATCACCGACTTCGCCCAGAATGCCCTTGGCAACGTGGTTTATGTAGACATGCCCGAAGTGGACGACGAAGTGGAAGCCGGCGAGGAATTTGGCGCCGTAGAGAGCGTGAAGGCCGCCAGCGACCTCATCTCGCCCGTCAGCGGTACCGTCGTCGAGGTGAACGAGGCGTTGGAAGATGAGCCCGAACTCGTCAACAAAGATGCCTACGAGAACTGGATCATCAAGGTGGAAATCGCCGACACGACCGAGCTCGACAACCTGATGGATGCTAAGGCATACGAAGAGTTTTGCAATCGTTGATGGTTTTAACACAATAGTCTTTTGATGGCAAGTTTCAAGTATTTTCCTCATACCGAAGAGGACTTGCGGGAAATGATGGAGGCCGTTGGCGTGAAATCGCTCGACGAACTCTATGCCGACATTCCCGAGAGCGTGCGCTTCAAGGGCAGCTACGAGTTGCCCGAGGCCATGAGCGAGCAAGACCTGCGGCAATATTTCGACACGCTCGGAATGCTGAACGACCAGCTCGTATGCTTTGCCGGAGCCGGATGCTACGACCATTACACGCCGTCGGTGGTGCCCAACATCGTGCAACGCTCAGAGTTCCTGACCAGCTACACTCCCTATCAGGCGGAGATATCGCAGGGCACGCTCCACTACATCTTTGAATATCAGAGCATGATGGCCGAACTGACGGGCATGGACGTCTCGAATGCTTCAATGTATGATGGCGCAACGGCTACGGCCGAAGCCGTCATGATGGCTTTTGCGGCCGCCAAGAAGGCTACGAAGGTGCTCGTCAGTGCCACTCTCGACCCGAAGGTGAGGCGAGTCGTCGACACCTATGCACACTATCACGGCATCGACATCGTGACCATCCGTCAGGCCGATGGCGTCACCGACAAGGCCGACCTCATGCAGAAACTCTCCGAAGGTGGCGTCGCTGGTGTTCTCTTGCAGGCCCCTAATTATTATGGTATCATAGAAGACTTCACCGATGTGGCCGATGCGGTGCACGACGCAAAGGCATTGCTCATCATCAATAGCGTGGCTGCCGACCTCGGTGTTCTGCGCACGCCTCGCGAGTGGGGCGCCGACATTGCCGTTGGCGACGGACAGAGTCTTGGCATCCCCATGACGTTTGGCGGTCCTGGTGTCGGCTATATGTGTTGCACCGAGAAGCTCATCCGCAAGATGCCCGGACGCATCGTCGGACTCACGAAGGACGATCGCGGTCAGCGTGCCTTTGTGCTCACCCTTCAGGCAAGAGAGCAGCACATCCGCAGGCAGAAGGCTACGTCGAACATCTGCTCCAACCAGAGCCTCATGGCCCTCTTCGTCACCATCTATCTGTCCATTATGGGCAAGCAGGGACTCGTGGAGGCCGCGAACCTTTCTTATGCAGGTGCCCACTATCTGTGCGATAAGCTTGTGGCAACGGGTAAGTTCAAGCTCACCTACGACCAGCCGTTCTTCAACGAGTTCTGCGTCACCACCAACGAGCCGGTCGACGAGTTGCTCACCCATTCGGTGGGATGCGGTTTCCTGGGCGGCGTGAAGGTCGACGACCACACGATGCTCATCGCCGTGACCGAGAAGCGCACGAAGGAAGAGATTGACGAATTTGTAGAAATCTTAAACGAGACATCGCTATGAACAACAAACTATACGGAAAACTGATATTTGAGTTGTCGCATGCCGGACGCAGGGCCTATTCCTTGTCCGAGAATCGGTTCGGCGCATACGATGTCAACACCATCCCCGAACACCTACGCCGACAAGAGCCCGCCGCCTTGCCCGAATGCGACGAGATGACGGTGGTGCGCCATTATACCAATCATAGCGGTAACAACTTCGGCGTGAACAATGGTTTCTATCCGCTCGGCAGCTGCACCATGAAGTATAATCCCATCATCAACGAGGAGATTGCCGCCATGAAGGACTTTGCCAATCTTCATCCGCTTCAGCCGGCAGAGACTTGCCAAGGTGCCCTTGAGGTGTACTATTGCCTTCAGCAGCAGTTGGCCGAACTGACGGGACTCAGTGAGTTCACGCTCAACCCCTGTGCGGGCGCTCATGGCGAGCTGACCGGACTGATGGTCATCAAGGCCTATCACGAGCAACGCGGCGACAACAAGCGCGTAAAAGTGCTCATTCCCGACTCGGCTCACGGCACCAACCCCGCGTCGGCAGCCGTTTGCGGAATGGAGGTCGTCGAGGTGAAGAGTACGGCCGACGGTCTTGTAGACCTCGACCATCTGCGTTCGCTTGTGGCAGAGCTCGGTCCGGAGATAGCGGCCATGATGATGACCAATCCCAATACGCTCGGTCTCTTCGAGAAAGACATCCCCGAGATAGCACAACTGATTCACGAGGCCGGAGGCTTGCTCTATTACGACGGTGCCAATCTCAACCCCATGCTGGGCGTTTGTCGTCCAGGCGATATGGGCTTCGACGTGATGCACATCAACCTTCACAAGACGTTCTCCACGCCTCACGGAGGAGGCGGACCAGGTAGCGGACCCGTGGGTGTGCGGAAGGGTCTGGAGCATTTGTTGCCTTCACCTCGCGTCGTCTTCCACGATGACGATGGAGCATTGACGGTTGACACCTCTGGCGACGACTCGCTGGGTAGCATCGGAGCCTTCTTCGGCAATTTCGCCGTTGTGCTTCGCGCCTATGCCTATCTGCTGACCCTCGGTGCTGAGAACGTGAAGATGGTCGGTCCGCTGGCCACACTCAACGCCAACTACGTGAAGGAGCGTCTGAAGGACCTCTATCTGCTTCCCATCGACAAGGTGTGCAAGCACGAGTTCGTGTTCGACGGACTGAAGGATAAGTCTACAGGCGTCACCACGATGGACGTTGCCAAGCGCTTGCTCGATTACGGCTATCATGCGCCCACTATCTACTTCCCGCTCTTGTTCCACGAGAGTCTGATGATAGAGCCCACCGAGAACGAGTCGAAGCAGACCATCGACGACTTCATCGGCGTGATGCGGACCATCGCCGTTGAGGCACTCGAGAATCCGGAAGTCGTGAAGTCAGCCCCGCACAATACGCCCATCGGACGTGCTGACGATGTGCTGGCCGCCCGTCATCCGGTAGTTACTTGGAGACAAATCATTGCTGAAGAGTCATGACGTACGATCTGATTATCATCGGTGCAGGTCCCGGAGGCTATCATGCCGCCGACTATGCCGCGCGGAATGGTCTTTCGGTTCTCATCGTGGAGAGCAATCATGTGGGGGGCACCTGTCTCAACGAAGGGTGCATCCCCACAAAGGCTTTGTGCCGTAATGCCGAAGTGGCTGAGCTTCTGAACGACTCTTCTACCTTTGGTCTTCATCACGAGGGCCTCTCGCTCGACTTCTCCGCCGTGATGCAACGCAAGGACGAAGTGGTGTCTCAGTTGCGGAAAGGCGTAGAGACCATCTTGTCTCATCCCTCCATTCAGTTGGTAAGGGGAACGGCTTCGTTCGTGGCCGACGACCCGCATACCATCGAGGTGACGACCGAAGAAGGCGCCCAGAGGTTCTCTGCCGCCAATATCATCATTGCTACGGGTTCCGAACCTCGCCTCATTCCCGTTCCCGGCATCGACCAACCTCATGTCCTCACGTCCACAGCTCTGCTCAATATCGGGCAGTTACCGAAGAGTCTGGCCATTGTGGGGGCAGGTGTCATCGGCATGGAGATGGCTTCTGTCTTTGCTAGTTTGGGTACGATGGTCAGCGTCATCGAGTTCCTTCCCGAGTGTCTGCCCATGCTCGATGCTGAAGTTGCCCGCCGCTTGCGTCAGACTCTCTCGCGACGTCTCTCCATCGATTTCTTCATGCAGAGCTCCGTCACCGCCATCGAGGGCAATGTGGTTCGCGCCTTGAAGAAGGGAAAGCCGCTGGAGGTAGAGGCCGATTACGTCCTCGTGGCCACTGGTCGTAGTCCACGCCTCGAGGGTCTTCATCTCGACCGTCTGCCGTTGGAGGTCACTCGTTCGGGCATCGTCACCGACGAGAATATGCAGACCTCCGTCGAGGGCATCTATGCCATTGGCGATGTCAACGGTCGCACGATGCTCGCTCATGCGGCATCTATGCAAGCGCGACGTGCCGTCAACCACATCCTGAAGCGTTCGGACACCATCCGTCTCGACGTGATGCCAGCCGCCATCTTCACCCATCCCGAAGCGGCGTGCGTTGGTGTCACCGAGGAGCAGGCGGGCGAGGGCTTCGAGTGCCGCAAGGTACACTATAGGGCCAACGGCAAGGCGCTCGCCGATCATCAGACCGACGGCTTGCTGAAACTCATCTGTGGGCCCGATCGTCGCATTGCTGGTTGTCACGTATGTGGCTCGCATGCTGCCGACATTGTGCAACTGGTGGCCGCACTGATGTGTCTCGATGCCACCGTCGACCAGCTGGCAGACATCACCCATATCCATCCTACGGTAACGGAGATTCTCCAGGAGGCTGCTTGTGCGTTTCTCTGATTCCCGTCATTCATCCATTCCCTAATAAAAAGCTTACACGAATGCAGAGAATCGTCACCATCCACGATGGCATCGCCCTCAACCCTGATTGGTGCTTGGCCCGCCCAGTACATTTCGAGATGATGGACAACGAGCACATCGCCATTCTCGGTCCCAATGGTTCGGGCAAGACGTTGCTGGCCGACATGATTGCCGGACGTCATCCCCTCAGGGGCAACAATCCCGTCTACGATTTCTCGTCGCTCACCACCGACGACGACCGCTCTTCGTTGGCCAGCGACAACATCGCTTATGTCACCTTCCGCGATGCCTATGGTGGCGAAACCGACCGCACCTACTATCTTCAACAACGATGGAACCAAACGGAGATGGATGCAGAGATTCCCTCCGTACTTCAGTCCATCCAACGCGACGCCCATCTTTCGGGACTTCAGATTCCCACTGATGGTCCCCAGGCGCATCAGCTTTACGATTTACTGGGCCTTACGCCACTTCTCGAGAAGTCGGTCGTGATGCTTTCTAGCGGTGAGTTGCGCAAACTTCAGCTCGCTAAGGCCCTTCTGCGCCGACCGCATCTGCTCATCATCGACAACCCCTTCATCGGTCTCGATGCCGCTTCGCGCGACTTGCTCGTCGACCATCTCACCTATCTGGCTTCCGACCAATCCTTGCGCATCATTCTCGTACTCACCCGCAAGCAGGACATTCCCGCATTCATCACCCATGTGGTCGAGGTGAACGACGGATGTGTGGGACCGTCGCGTCCTCTTCAGAGAACAGATTCAGAGCCGTTGGCCAAGAGTTCACCAGAGGTTATCGTTAACAATCCGACGCCTTCTTCATCGAGTTCGTCGCCAGAGGTGCTTCACTTCAACGATGTCACCATCCGCTATGGTACCAAGACCATCATCAGTCATCTCTCGTGGACGGTGCGCGAAGGCGAGCATTGGGCCATCTACGGTCCTAATGGTTCGGGCAAGAGTACGTTGCTTTCGCTCGTATGCGCCGACAACCCGCAGGCTTATGCTTGCGACATCTCTCTCTTTGGCCATCGTCGGGGTAGTGGCGAGAGCATCTGGGACATCAAGCGGCGTATTGGTTACGTGAGTCCTGAGATGCATCGTTCCTATTATCGCAACATTCCCGTCATTCAAGTCATTGCTAGCGGGCTCACCGATTCCATCGGCTTCTATCGTCCGCTCACCGACGATCAGCAAGAACAATGTCATCGTGTCATGCGGTTCTTCCGTGTTGATGAGTTCGCGAATAGGTCATTTACGACGCTCTCCAATGGCGAGCAGCGCCTTGTGCTCCTTGCTCGTGCCTTCGTCAAAGACCCCGTTCTGCTCATTCTCGACGAACCCTTTCACGGTCTCGACGACGCCAACTGCGCTCATGTGAAGACCATCATCGAGGACTATTGCCGTCAGCCCGGTAAGACGCTCCTCATGGTCTCTCACTATCGCGACGATCTGCCGCCTGCCGTCACCCATTGGCTTCAGATGTAGTTCTGTTTCCGTCTTCCTTTTCTTTCTCTACTTTCTACGCACCGCCAGCATTGTGTCCACGTTGCGTAGCCAGTAGTGTCGTAGCTTTCTTTCCCTTTTCCAAAATATTGAATGAATATTAAAATGACGCTTTGTCGCGCAAATATCTTTTAATCTGACAAACGCTTTTGTTAAAAGAGGACAAAAGGCACTGACAAATTGTCGTTTTTTCATTTTTTGCCCCTATTTTTGCATCGTAAAACGTTGGTGAATCGTTGTCACGAGAGCGGTCAGACGGTCTTTTACGTACCGTCATCCGCAGATAGCCTTCGAACTATTCGGCGTTCATACGCCTCACCATTCAGAAACATATATTAAAATCATTAATAGTATTATGAAGAATTTAAAAGACTATTTCCTTTATGCGATGTGCATCATTGCTATCGCGTTTTCAGCAGGCTCTTTTGTGAAAGTCTATGCTAGTAAGACACCCGCCGCAACGGCCTCCAGCGCTGCTGGTCAGCCCGTCGACCTTACATACGCCACCGACAAGGCATTGCCATCTGTCGTGACCGTGCGTGTCGTCACTAATTCGCGCACACAGACCGTAGAGATGGAAGACCCATTCTCTGACTTCTTCGACCCATTCGGATTCTTCGGACGTGGACAGGGTGGCACCCAGCGCCGTCAGGTGCAGACGCCAAAGCGTCAGGGTTCTGGCTCTGGTGTCATCATCTCTGCCGACGGATACATCGTTACTAACAACCACGTTGTCGATGGTGCCGACGAGATTACCGTCATCCTTACCGACAACCGCGAATATAACGCTCGCATCATTGGTACCGACGCCAACACCGACCTCGCTCTTATCAAGGTTGAGGCTAAGGAACTTCCCGCCATCGCTATCGGCGACAGCCAGAAACTAAAGGTAGGCGAGTGGGTCATCGCCATTGGTAACCCGTTCTCCATCGGTACTACCGTCACCGCTGGTATTGTTAGCGCCAAGGCTCGTTCAATGTCATCGGGTGCAAGCGTCACCAGCGTGCAGAGCTTCATCCAGACCGACGCCGCCATCAATCGCGGTAACTCTGGTGGTGCCCTCGTCAACGTCAACGGCGAACTCGTGGGTATCAACTCAATGCTCTATTCCGAGACAGGTTCCTATAGTGGCTATGGCTTCGCTATTCCCACCACTATTATGAATAAGGTGGTCGACGACCTCAAGAAATACGGTGCCGTTCAGCGTGCTCTTATCGGCATTCAGGGTTCCGACCTCAGCAGCTATGTCGACCGTCTGAAACAGGAAGGTCGCGATGTACCCGAGTTCGGTACCGTCAATGGTATCTATGTTGCAAAGGTCGATGAAGACGGTGCTGGTGCCGCCGCCGGTCTGAAGGAAGGCGATATCATCACAGCTATCGACAACCAGTCGCTCACCAAGATGGCAGAGCTCCAGGAATATCTCGCTAAGAAGCAGCCGGGCGACAAGGTGACTATCACCTATCTGCGCAACAAGTCGAAGAAGACCGCTCAGGTGACCCTGAAGAACGCACAGGGTGGCACCGCCGTTGTGAAGCCTGCCGATATGGACGTGCTCGGAGCACAGTTCCGTCCCGTCACCGACGAGGAGCGCAAGCAGCTCGAGATTGGCTATGGCTTGAAGGTTACGAAGGTCAACAAGGGTGCCATCAAGAATGCAGGCATCAACGAGGGCTTCGTCATCATGAGTGCCAACGACACCCCGATGCGTAGCGTCAACGACCTGCAGGATGCCGTGAAGACGGCCTCTACAAGTCGCGATCCCGTGCTCTACATCAAGGGCGTCTATCCTACTGGCCGCAAGGGTTACTTTGCTATCCAGCTCGAAACAGAATAAGAATACCATAGGTGCTGGCAAAGCGTCGGCAATCATCAAACACAACAGGGTGGGGCATATTATTATCTCCGCCCTGTTTGCTTTTGTTTTCATAATCTTTAGGTCTTGAAAATATGGCTCTTAAAACAACGAGATTGCACGTGGAAATTGACGGTTTTGCTCAAGCAAAGCGATGCTTTGGATGATGCAAATTGGTGCTTTTGGATGATGCAAATTGGTGCTTTTGAGTTTTGAAAGACATATTTTTTCTAAATCAGAAATAAAAAATTTGTTTTTCTTCTCTATTTGCGATTAAGACCTACCGACCTACCATGACCACCCGCAAACGCCCACCAGCAAAGGGTTTGAGGTATGGTAGGTCTATTCTCAACACCTACCATACACCTACCATAGACCTACCCCTTTATTTATATAGTTGGTAGTATTTTTTGTGAAAATACTTATATCATGTTTGTTTCGTCGAACTCTCGTAAGATTAGTACTTCGCTCTTTTGCTTATTCAGAAAAATTTTGTACCTTTGCAAGTCAAATAGATAATAACAATGATTGTTTGCATAGCAGAGAAACCCAGCGTTGCGCGCGACATAGCTCGCATCATCGGCGCCAACAGCTCACACGATGGCTATTTGGAAGGCAATGGCTATCAGGTGACGTGGACCTTCGGCCACCTGTGTGAACTGAAGATGCCAGAGGACTATACACCCATGTGGAAACGTTGGTCTCTTGGCTCGCTTCCCATGATTCCTCAGCGTTTCGGCATTAGGCTGAAGGAGGACCAAGGCGTGAAGAAGCAGTTTGCCGTGATTGAAAAGCTGATGCAGGCCGCCGATGGCATAGTGAATTGCGGTGATGCTGGGCAGGAGGGTGAGCTGATTCAACGATGGGTGATGCAAAAGGCGCAGGCAAAGTGCCCCGTGCAAAGGTTGTGGATATCGTCGATGACCGACGAGGCCATACGCGAGGGATTCCAGCAGCTGAAGGATCAAAGCGAATATCAGCCTCTCTATTTGGCAGGACTCTCGCGAGCCATTGGCGATTGGCTTCTCGGCATAAATGCTACGCGTTTGTATAGCATCAAATACGGTCAGCCCGGACATCCGCTTAGCATCGGACGTGTACAGACACCAACGTTGGCACTCATCGTGAACCGACAGAAGGAGATAGAGAACTTTAAACCCGAGCCTTACTGGGTGCTCGCCACCATCTATCGCGACACACTCTTCACCGCAACGAAGGGGAAGTTCACCAACAAGGAAGAGGGCGAGAAAGCTTTTGAAACTATAGCCGGCAAGCCTTTCGAGGTGACCGATGTGCAGAAGAAGAAGGGCACCGAGGCACCTCCACACCTCTACGACCTCACATCGCTCCAGGTGGATTGCAATCGCAAGTTCGGCTATTCGGCAGAGATGACGCTGAACCTCATTCAGGCACTCTACGAGAAGAAGTTCACCACCTATCCACGTGTTGACACGCAATACCTCTCCGACGATATTTACCCCAAGTGCGGACAAACTATGAACGGACTCTTCCAGACGCGCTTTTCTGGTCAGCAGCCCTATGCAGAACTAGTGAAGGCCTTGTCAGGGAAACCCTTGAAAAAGTCGAAGAAGGTGTTCGACACATCGAAGGTAACCGACCACCATGCCATTATCCCCACGGGTGTTCCACCTCAGGGACTTTCAGATATGGAGCGTAATGTGTTCGACCTCATCGCACGACGTTTCATCGCCGCCTTCTATCCCGATTGTAAGTTCTCAACGACCACCGTTATGGGACGTGTGGAAGAGGTGGAGTTCAAGGTGAGCGGAAAGGAGATTCTCGACCCAGGTTACCGCGTGGTGTTCGGTTATGGGACACAGAATAATCAGACGAATGCCGAAGATGAAGAAGGTAAGAAAACCGACGAGGAGCGCACACTTCCCACTTTCGAAAAGGGTGAGTCTGGTCCCCATAAACCCACACTCACCGAGAAGTGGACAACACCACCGAAATATTACACAGAGGCTACGCTTTTGCGCGCGATGGAGACGGCGGGAAAGTTTGTTGAAGATGAGACCCTGAGAGCTGCACTGAAGGAGAATGGCATTGGTCGTCCGTCGACGCGAGCCGCTATCATCGAGACACTTTTCAAACGCCATTATATCCGCAAGGAGCGTAAGAACCTGTTGGCCACACCTACTGGCATCGAACTTATCGACATGATCAAGGAGGAACTGCTGAAGAGTTGCGAGTTGACTGGAATTTGGGAAAAGAAGTTGCGCGACATTGAGCATCAGAAGTACGACCCCGCTCAGTTTATCAACGAACTGAAAGAACAGATTACGGGCATCGTCAATCAGGTGATGGCCGACAATAGTAGTCGGCGCGTCACGATGACGACAGAGACCGACCTGAAGAAAACCAAGAAGGCGAAGTCGGCAAAGGATAAACCTAAGGCGAAGAAAGCTAGTAAGGCGAAAAGTGCTACCTCAACTTCGGAACCTGTGGTAGACCCAATGATTGGCAAACCCTGTCCCGTTTGCGGTGTGGGACATATTATCAAGGGAAAAACGGCGTACGGATGTAGCGAATGGAAGAACGGATGCACCTTCCGACAACCCTTCGAATAATCATGTCGAACGGCTTCAGAAAAAAGGAAAATGAGCATTCGCTAAGCCACTACACAATAAAAGTGCCATTTTCGCGTTAGTATAGTTAGTATGAACATCCGTTGGTGTCTTCTTTTTGCTGGGGTTTTGTTGCTTGCATCGTGTGGTGCTGACCAGAACCTGAAACGAGGTGAGAAATATCTTGCCTTGGGCGAATATTTCGATGCCGCCAACGAATTCAAGACCGCCTACCAGAAAACACCCACAAAGGAAAGAGAGAAGCGAGGTCGCATTTCTAGTCGGCAAGCTTATTGTTGGGAGCGAATCAGTCAGGCTCAGAAGGCCATTGCCAGCTATCGCAATGTTATTCGCTACAAGCAAGACGACGCGCAAACGCATCTCTCGCTAGCTCGTCAGTTGATGAAGAACGGCAACTATAAAGAGGCCGCTCAGGAGTTTCAAGTTGTGCTCGACTCATTGCCCGATAATACATTGGCACGCAATGGGTTAACGGCCGCACAAACGGCTCCGAAAATCAAGCAAGATGGCTCGCGCTACACGGTGAAGAAGATGGACATCTTCAATTCCAGACGTGCTGATTATTGTCCGGTTCTGGCTGGCGATCAGTACGACCGACTCTACTTCAGTTCCACCCGCAACGAGGCTCAGGGCAACGAACTTAGCGGTATCACGGGTGCAAAGCCTGGCGACATATTCGTTTCAGAGAAAGATGACAAAGGGAAGTGGGGACGTCCGCAAACCATTGAGTCGGGATTGAACACCGAATATGATGAAGGTGCTTGTAGCATTACGCCAGATGGTTCGACGATGTATCTCACTCAGTGTAGCACCGACCCCGACTATCCTCGCTACGCCAGCATTGTCACTTCAGCCCGTTCGGATGCCGCTTGGTCGAAAGGACAGAAGTTGGAACTCACTCGCGATACACTATCTTCCTATGCTCATCCGGCCATTTCGCCCGATGGCCAGTGGCTCTATTTCGTCAGCGATATGCCAGGCGGAAAGGGCGGACTCGACATTTGGCGCGTCAGGCTCACTTCGTCAGGCGTTGGTGGTGTTGAGAACCTTGGCGACCCCATCAATACGGAGGGTGATGAGATGTTCCCGACGTTCCGCCCGAATGGTGATTTCTACTTCTCAAGCGACGGACATCCAGGTCTTGGAGGACTCGATATCTTCATCGCAAAGGTAGGTAAGAATGGACGCTATATGCTTGAGCATCCAGGCTATCCGCTCAACTCACAGGGCGACGATTTTGGAATGACTTTCGAAGGGCCTCACAATCGAGGATACTTCTCGTCGAACCGCAACGACGGTCGTGGATGGGACCATATCTATAGCTTCGAAAAACCCGAAATCATTCAGACAATCAAGGGATGGGTGTACGAAATGGATGGCTATGAGTTGCCGGCGGCACAAGTGCAGCTGGTGGGTAACGATGGCACCAACCTGAAATTGAGCGTAAAGGGTGACGGCTCGTTCGAACAGGTCATCGACCCTAACGTGAGCTACATCATGTTGGCTTCGTGCAAAGGGTTCCTCAACCATCGTGAGGAGTTGCGTGTAGATCCCGTTCAGGAGTCGACTCAATACACGCTTCAGTTCCCGCTCGCTAGCATCCGTGTGCCTGTACTTATCGACAACATCTTCTACGACTACAATAAGGCTACGCTTCGACCGGAGAGCAAGACCGCTCTCGATGAGCTCGTGAAGTTACTCGAGGAGAATCCGAATGTTACCATCGAACTCAGTGCCCATGCCGACTATCGCGGTAGTGCCGCCTATAACAAGCCGCTTTCCCAGCGTCGTGCGGAGAGCGTGGTGAACTATCTCATCGAGCACGGCATCGCCAAAGACCGCCTCACGCCGAAGGGATATGGTAAAGAGAAACCGAAGACTATCAGAAAGAAGGTAACCGAAAAGTATTCTTGGTTGAAGGAAGGTGATGTGCTCACCGAAGAGTATATTAAAGCGTTGAACAACAAGGATAAAGAAGAGATTTGCAACCAGCTCAATCGCCGCACCGAGTTCATCGTGTTGCGCACTACTTATGGTATGTTCGACGAGCAAGGAAATCTGAAGGTTCAACCTAAGAAAGAAGATACGGATGAACCTGTAGACGATGACGCCTTCTTCGATTTCTAACCTTCATCGACAAGCGCTCGTATCTTTTTCGTTGAGCGAAACTATTTATCGTTAAGTCTTTTGTCTCTTAGTTCCAGCGCATGAAATAGATCAATCACCGTCCAAGTGATTGATGATGACATAAAGGTTGCGCCCCTTTCAGAGCGCCAGCTTCCTTTCTGCCGACAATAGTCCGAGACATCCCACGACGGCAAATCCCAGAAGCACCAGATACATCACGACAACCATCGGTGCTGAAGGTGCGTCAATTGTCGCCACATCGGCAATCAGTCCCCGTAGCATTCCCCATGCGGCTTCCCAAGCGCGTGAGAGAATCACCGCCGCAATCGTTAAGACGATGCAAATAGTCGTCCAGATGTGGTTGAGTCGAGACGATTGTCCAGGCAGATGGCTCACAACGCGATGTGTGAATCCGTCGTCGGCTATCTCCGTCTTTTGTTCGTTGAAGAACAGTTCTACCAATTCTTCATCATTGCTGAACATATTGTTATTCTTTATTTCTTCCATATCCGTTTTCCCTTAGGTAGTTTGCCAATTGTTTCTTTCCTCTCGACAAGTGTGATTTCACCGTCCCCAGTGGTAGTTGAGTCACTTCTGCAATCTTGTCGATGGCCAATCCTTCCATGAGTTGAAGCGTGATGCAAGTGCGCTCTTCGGGTTTCAGCAGAGCGAGAGCTGAGTAAAGGTCCATGCGTAGCGTGGGGTCCGATGAGCGGCTTTCAGTGTTGCGTAGAGCGCTGGTGTCAATATCATCGGTGATTTTCTGCGACCGTCGGTAGTCGAGCAGTACATTGTAGGCGATGCGGAACAACCAGGTGGAGAATCCCGACAACCCCTTGAACGATGCAATGTGGGTGTAGGTCTTGAGAAACGTCTCTTGGGCAAGGTCATCGCTGAGCTGAGTGTCGCCCAGTGTCTGACCGAGAAAGAAACGTCGCACGGGTGACTGATACTTCCTTACAAGTTGGTCGAAAGCCCGCTTGTTGTGGAATACAGCCACCTGTGCTACGAGAGAGATGTCACTCAATGCCTCCATCCGGATTGCTTATTGTTGTGTGAGTCTCGGCTTTTCCGGGATGATGATCCACAGAACAGGGTAGAGGACAACACCAGCGAAGGCGGTGAAGAGTGTCAGAGCTGCATAGCCAACGCGCACCAGTGTGGGGTCGAGGTCGAAGTATTCGGCAATACCGCCGCACACACCTCCGAGAATACGGTCGAAGGAACGAGTGAGTCTTTTCTGTACCATTTTTTTTCTTACTTTATATTTATTAATAACTAATGTTTATCTATTGCTTGTTTTCTTGAATGTCTTCTCCACGTTTTTCATCCTGAACAGGCGACTCAGGTTGCTGGACCTGTTGTTCCTGCGCGGGTGATTGTGGCGGATGCGGAGCGTTGTAGGATTGCTCTTCTTTGCGCTTCGTAGTTTTGCAAATGATAGCTTGTCCAATGCCATAGAAGCAGAGCACCCACGCTAATCCCGATAGGAACTTAGAGTCCCATAGTGCGAACAACACGGCAAGACCGATACCCAAGAAGATGTTCCTGATGGCTTTGCGCCACAGATCGTCGTTGGTTTGTACCGCGTCCTTCAGTAGTGGCTCGGGGATGGGTTGTCCTTGTTGCATGGCCTGTTGCATCAGCTTGTAGCGCTGGTTGCGGTTGCGGATGATAATCCAGGCGATGAATCCCAGCAAGATGAACGGAGCCAAGCAGATAAGCAATACGAAGACGATTGCTGCAATAGCTATGGCTGATGATCCCACGCCAATACCGAACATTTCGCGGAATTCTTTCCAGTCGTTGTCTTCCCAGTCATCGTCCCATCCTGCTGGATGATGGTAGGTGACAGAGTCGGACGAAGGAATGGTCGCCGCCGTCGTGTCGGAGTAGGCCACAATGCCCGTTGTGTCTGTTGGAATCTCAAACGACGTGCTGTCGGTTGTTTGTGAAACCCCAGTCATTTGCGGGTTGTGGCGATGCCGTTGTGCACTTGCTTGGCAATTAATGGCCAGCAGCAGTGCCAATGTGATGAGTGATAGATACCTTTTCATTTCCATATCTCTTGTAATGTTTTGTCTGTTAGACGCAACAAGAGGTGAAAAGGTTGCAAGCGGATGATATTTTTTTTCAGAAAAACTTTTCTGTAGCAGTCATAATTGGTTAGAACAACCTGCAGGCTACCCTCAGATTGACAACGGGATAAGCCTTCATGGCCTTGAAGAAGTCGATGTAATGACCCACTCGGCCCTTCACGTTCATGTCCACAAGGTCGGTGCCATAGCAATCCACGCGAGGTGTTCCGCCCCACATCATGAGGCCGGCCTCAAGACTGAAGGCAACGCGTTTGTCGCCCTGAGGCGTTGCGTTTCCATAACCAAAGCCGAGATATGGCTTCAGTCGATTGGCCTTTACCGAGCACCTCACCATGTTATCTTCATCGGGCTCCAGATAGTAGTCGCCCAGATGGATACCCATGCGGCCATAGCGCTTCATATATTTATATAGGTATTCGGTTTGCTCCTGAGGTAGAACGATGGCGGCATTTCCATATTCCATGATAACCACTTCGTTGTCGATGTTCCAAGGATCCTCAACCGCCTCGATGACTTTCCCGTGAAGTGAGTTGTATAGACTCACCGAGTAGAGCACGTTCATGTCTTCGGTACTATTGTATGCTTTGGCAATCTGTTCGTTGCCGTAGTAGATACCACCGGTGAGGAACCATTTCTTGTTGTGGAAGGGGAAGACGTCGACCAACAACTTTGCATTGTAGAAGGTCGGTCGGCCAATCATGTTCACGTTCTCGCGAATCTCCTTGCCCGTCACCTGTTGGAAGGCATTGGCCAGCTTCTCGAACTTCGTCTCGATGCGGTTGCCATTCTTGTCGTACTTAGGATCACTTTCGCCCACTCTGATAGAGAACGTCATATCGGTTTTCAGCGAGGGCATAATGGCGAAACCTGCACGCAGATGTACCATTTCGCTAATGGGTGTGGCAAGGTCGAAGCCAAAACCAGTTGTACCCACGGTCACTGCACCCCACAGGCGGTCGAAACGGTAGGTCTCGGATTTCGTTGGTCGAAGAAGCGTCACATCTTGTGGCCGCGTCTCCAGCATCACGTCGTTTTCCTTTTGTCCCACCGACCAGATAGAGTCTAATTCTTGTCCGAATGTCACTCCTGCGGCCAACAAAAGTAATACGGTGAGTATATGTCTGAGGCTTTTTCTCATGAGCGCAATTATTTGCATGTTAATTTGTTGAGGGTTTGAGTGGGCAAAATTAGTGCTTTTTTTCCACCCGTGCAAGAAACGAACTATAATTTATCTAGATTTTTTTCTTCCAAACCGCCAATTTCGGAGTAAAAAATCTAGATTTTTTTAATCAATTTCGGCGCTTTTCATGAAGAAGAATGCGTTACCAGCTTGGGAATATAGCCAGTTTATAGCCTTAGAGCGGCAAAAATGCGATGGGAAACTCTTTTTAGTAGGCGATTTGTCACGTGGTTTGGCAAAAGTTTTGTAATTTTGCCTCCGACATTTTTACTTTAAAGAAACAATAGATTATGAATTTTCTGGAAATAGTAAACAAGCGCTTCAGTTGCCGAAGCTTTGCCGAGAAAGAAGTGGAAAAGGAAAAACTCGACTATGTGATGGAGTGTGTTCGGTTGGCACCTTCAGCGGTCAACAAGCAACCTTGGACGTTTCGTGTGATTCAGAGTGAGGAGGGAAAGGCACTGATGCATCGTTACTACCATCGTGAATGGTTCAATTCGGTTCCGCTTTACATTGTGGCTTCTGTTCATCACGACGAAGAATGGGTTCGTGCCGATGGTAAACATCATGGCGACATCGATGTTGCCATTGCCGTTGAGCATCTGTGTCTGGCTGCCGCCGAGATAGGATTGGGCACTTGTTGGGTGTGCAATTTTGACGCCGCAATGTGTAAGGACGAACTGAATATGCCTGATGAGGAAGAACCAGTTGTTCTCATTCCCGTCGGATATCCAGCATGCGAGGTGTCGCCTAAGAAGCGCAAGAATATGGAAGACATCGTTCTTTCAGACTCAAACGACTAGCTGATTTTTGTATTGACGAGCATAAATATAATAAGGTGAACTAAGACCGTAATTGCGGTTCTTCGGATACATTTCTGAATTGGGTCCGTGATAAGCTAGTATACTTCTATTGAAAAATACTTAAAGTTTCAGGGCGTTATTTGCTTCATTCGGTTTTTTCAGTTAATTTTGCGCGTCAAAACATATTGGAACAGTTATTACACAAATCATGTTTAGCATTGTGAATAAAGAAAGAATACTGAAAAGGATGGCGACAGGTCTTGTGACCTTCCTTCTGCTGATGGTCGTTTCTATGGCTTCGGCTCAGACGGACACCGTAAAGACGGAGGCCGACGAAGTGACTACTGCTCAGGTGGATTCAGCCTTGATAGATAGCATCAGCTTCGACGAACAAGCCATTGCGGCGGCCGATAGCCTGTTGTTGATGGAGGAGACCTCAGGTTTACACCAGCAGCTGAAGAAGAAATTTGTCGAGGGCAATCCCGCCTTTATGTCGCTTGTGGCGCTGGTATTGGTGCTTGGCCTTGCCTTCTGCATAGAGCGCATCATCTATCTCACCCTGAGTGAAATCAATGCAAAGAAGCTCATGGCCGACCTTGAAGAGAAGGTGATGAAGGATGATGTGGAAGGGGCAAAAGATATCTGTCGCGACACCCGAGGACCAGTGGCCAGCATCTGCTATCAAGGACTGATGCGTATAGATGAGCCGATGGAGGATATTGAGCGTAGCATCGTCAGCTATGGTTCAGTGCAGAGCGCTAATATGGAAAGAGGATGCTCTTGGATTACGCTCTTCATCGCGATGGCACCATCGCTAGGATTTCTTGGTACCGTCATCGGCATGGTGATGTCCTTCGACCAGATACAGACAGAGGGTGACATCAATCCTACGATTGTGGCCGCTGGTATGAAGGTGGCGCTCATCACGACGATCTTCGGTATCATTGCCGCCCTCATCTTGCAGGTGTTCTACAACTATATCCTCTCAAAGATTGAGCACATCACTTCGCAGATGGAGGAGAGTGCAATCTCGTTCCTCGATATTGCGATGAAATATAAGCTGAAGAAAAATGGTTGACTTCCTTCTCATCGTGATGTATCTAGCCCTAGTTGCTACGTTGGTATTGGCCGTATGGTCGGCTTGGCATAGTATGAAGAGGCGTGACAAATCGCAACGGGTGGTGAACCGAATCCCCGTCATGCGCATTGTCTACATCGTCATTGCCTTGCTAGTTGGGCTTTTGTTGCTGACGTTCTTGTGCGGCTCTTCGTCGCCGATGGCCGTCAATGGCGACCGCTATGACACCTGGTTTTGGCTGAAAGCCTCAGATATGTTCATCGTAACGGCTATAGTGCTGATATTCATTGCCATAGTAGGCGTGGTGATCAGCTTCTCTGGCTATTTCAGGAAGAGATAAGTCCTCGTGCCCATTTGCTTGTTGAAATAAAGAAACCTCTTATGTTCTTCGAAAGAAAACGGCGCTCTATTCCCGCACTCAACACTACGTCGACGGCCGACATCTCGTTCATGCTGTTGATATTCTTCCTTATCACCACTTCGATGGATATGGATAAGGGACTCATGCGTCAGTTGCCGCCACTCGACAATCAGAAGGAAGAAGTGACGGTCGACGTCGACAAGAACAATGTGCTGAGGCTGGTGCTTACGGCCGACAACAAGCTGAAGGTCAACGATAGCATTGCCGACATGAAGAATCTACGTCGCAATGTGATGGAGTTTGTGGCCACTTGTCCCGACCGCGAGCATCACATCATCTCGGTGGAAATGAGTCGGGATACGCACTACGATACTTATTTCAACATGCAAAACGAGATTGTGGCTGCTTATGGAGCTCTGCGCGAAGCACGTGCCCGACGCTTCTATGGGCATACTTTTGCCGAGTGTTCGTCGCAACAACAAGAAGCACTTCGTGCCTATTTCCCTCAACGAATAGCCGAATCCTATCAGCAGGAAGGAGGTCAGCCATGAGTATGTTCCGTCGTCATCACGATCATTCGGTTCCGGGATTGAATATGTCTTCGATGCCCGACCTTATCTTCACGGTGCTTTTCTTCTTCATGATTGTCACACACATGAGAAGTGTCCCCGTAAAGGTGCGCGTTCAGGTACCGCAAGGAACGGAGCTAACGAAGCTTACTCGTAAGTCGGCCGTCACCTATATATATATAGGTAAGCCTATGTCGGGAACCGTGAAGAACGAACCGACGAAGACACGCATCCAACTTAACGATAAGTTTGCATCGGTTGATCAGGTAGCACCTTTCGTCAAGTCTGAGCGTTCGGCCATGTCGCCTAACGACAAACAGGCAATGACGGTGAGCATCAAGGCCGACCGAGAGACCGATATGGGCACCATTACCGACGTGAAGCAACAGCTGAGGAAAGCGAAGGCCTATCGCATTAATTATTCAGCTTCTCATCGATGATATGTTGCGTTTTTATCGACAAACTTGTATGTTTTGGGAATAATTTCGTTTTTTCTTGAACGATTTTGCTGATAATTGAAATATTTGTTATATCTTTGCAGAAATAATCTTAAGCAATGGCACAACATCATTTAGATTCATTGGATAAGAACATTCTTCGCATGATAGCAGAAGATGCACGTGTTCCTTTCCTCGAAGTGGCTCGCGCTTGCAATGTTAGTGGCGCCGCCATTCATCAGCGCATTCAGAAGCTGACCAATCTGGGCATTCTAAAAGGCTCACAGTTTATCATCGATCCTGAGAAAATAGGTTATGAGACATGTGCCTATGTGGGGTTGAACCTTCAGGATCCGTCTCGTTTCGATATCGTGGTGGAGGCACTTCGCGAGATTCCCGAAGTGGTAGAGTGCCACTATACGACGGGCGACTACGACATGTTCATCAAGATATTCGCGCTGAACAATCATCATTTGCTCAACATCATCCACGACAAACTCCAGCCTCTGGGTTTATCGCGTAGCGAAACGATTATTTCGTTCGGCTCGGCCTTCAATCGTCGTTTGCCGATTGTGGATCTTCCTGAAGAAGGAGAGGATTGATATAGTCGACAAAGGCGTAGCCATATTGGTGGCGCTCATCGGGCTCATGCTCTTCCCTTGATACTTCTTCCCATCCGTCGTAGGGAGGGAAGAAAGCATCTGCTTCATCGGGTGTGTTATCGATTTCTGTCAGACATAGCCGGTTGGCCAAAGGAAGTGCTTGTTTGTAGACGCTCTCTCCACCAATGATGTACACCTCTTCGTCTTGCCGACAATGAGATAAAGCCTCGGTTAGCGACTTAAAGCAGTCGCAACCGGGGATTTTCGTTTTTTGTCGGGTGAGCACAATATTCCTACGATTGGGAAGTGCTCCTTTTGGAAGACTCTCGAAAGTGCGGCGTCCCATCACAATCGTATGGCCAGTGGTGAGAGCCTTAAAGCGCTTCAGATCGTTGGGCAACCAATATATCAATTTGTTGTTGTTGCCAATTGCGCGGTTGCGCGCTACGGCTGCTATGATTGTTATTGTCATAGTGCTTGGGGATTTTGGAGTGTGTTAGGGACTTTGAAATCGTAAAAGACTCAAAAGTCCTTTGTAACCTATCTCATTGATTATCAACTACTATACAGATACATCCGCTTTGATATGAGGCCAGGGGTCGTAGTTCTCGAGCTGGAAGTCTTCATATTGGAAGCTGAAGAGGTCTTTCACGTCGGGATTCAGACGCATGATGGGAAGAGGTCGAGGGGTGCGAGTCAGTTGCAATCGCGCCTGTTCCAGATGGTTTTGGTAGAGGTGGGTGTCACCTGTTGTGTGGACAAAGTCGCCCACTTCCAACCCCGTCACCTGAGCCATCATCTGCAATAGCAAAGCGTAAGAGGCGATGTTGAACGGAACACCCAAGAAGGTGTCGGCCGAACGCTGATAGAGTTGAAGCGAAAGTTTGCCGTCGGCCACATAGAATTGGAACATCGTATGGCAAGGAGGCAATGCCATTTTGTTCACCTCAGCCACATTCCAAGCGCTCACAATCATTCGACGAGAGTCGGGATTGTTGCGAATCTGATCGAGCACCATCTGAATCTGGTCGATGGTTCCTCCATCGTAATCGGGCCACGAGCGCCATTGATGCCCATAGACAGGTCCCAACTCACCGTTCTCATCGGCCCATTCGTTCCAGATGCGCACCCCATGCTCCTGAAGATAGTGCACGTTGGTGTCGCCCTTCAAGAACCAAAGCAGTTCGTAGATGATGCTCTTCAGGTGTAGCTTTTTCGTAGTGAGCAAAGGGAAACCGTCACTCATGTGGAAACGCATCTGATGGCCAAACACACTACGGGTTCCAGTACCCGTGCGGTCGGCTTTGTCGGTTCCTTCTGTCAGGATGCGGTTCAATAGGTCTAAATATTGTTTCATAGCGATATTTTTATTTCTCTTTTGTTTCAATAATGTGGCCGTTTCAACGAGTCGCGACTTAAAGCGAATGCTCAGGAACTACGATCTCGGGCGCTTTTTCAGGCATGTACGAACTTCTGATTTTCCATTCGGCCGGATAGAGGTTGTTCGCACGAGCGCCGATGTTCTTCACAAACCCAAGCGGCATCGA
>JAILAI010000284.1 GCA_024681705.1 Prevotella sp. | reverse complement strand
ACCCCCATTTTGCTATCTCCGAGATTACAATCGAAAAGTCGGTTGAGCAAAAGCGGCGCTTTTGATCATCGAAATTGGCGCTTTTGATGACCTAAACTGCCGCTTTTGCTCATCGAAACTGCCGCTTTTGATGAAAAAAATCTAGATTTTTTCGTTAATGAACGTGAAATTTTGGCCTGAAAAATTGTCGGGAAATTTGTAACAGATTGACAATCAGTACCTTGTGCCTAATCGCTGAGAATCGCATATTTTGGGCCTTCAGACTTCAGGGTTCAGAATTTTCGAATTATAATGTTAAAAACTACCCACATGAAATGTGAAGGAATGTTATAGCGGCTCTCGTCGCAATATTTTAAACCCCGAAGGGGTAACAAGACCACAGGCAGGGGTGGAGCGAAGCGGAACCCCTGATGGTGATACAACTAAACGACAAGCGCCGAAGGTGCGACAGAATAAGAACCATATCCCCCTCATGGCCTGTCGCCCCTTCTTTAACTGCTCTCGCTATCTGTTGTCAGGGGTTCCGCTTCGCTCCACCACCTGCCTGTGCTCTTATCAGCCCTTCGGGCTTTTTATAGTTCATAGCGCTCGAAAGCGCGAAGAAAAACAAGTTTTCCTTCGTCGTTTTGCTCGCTTATTCGTACCTTTGCAGGCGAAATGGAGAAGATACTCATAACGGGCGCCTCGGGATTCATCGGGAGTTTCCTGGTGGAAGAGGCCATAGAGCGCGGCATGGACGTGTGGACAGCTGTCAGGGGCAGCAGCTCTCGCCAATGGCTTCAGGACAGCCGTATCCACTTTCTGGAGCTCGACTTGTCGTCGGCCGACCGCCTAAAGGGTCAGCTTGAGGGACATCAGTTCGACTATGTGGTTCACGCCGCCGGCGTCACCAAGTGTGCCGACAAGCGCGACTTCCAGCGCATCAACACCGAGGGGACGCGCCATCTGGTGGAGGCCCTGAAGGCTACGCAGACGGGATTGCGCCGGTTGGTGTATCTCAGTTCGCTCAGCATCTTCGGTGCCATTCGCGAGCGTCAGCCCTATGAGCCCATCACCGAGAGCGACACACCCCAGCCTAACACCGAGTATGGGCGGAGTAAGCTGCTGGCCGAGCAGCTGCTCAAGGATTGCGGGCTCGACTATGTGGTGTTGCGACCGACGGGCGTCTATGGTCCTCGCGAGCGCGACTATTTCCTGATGGCGAAGAGCATACGCGGACATGTGGACTTCGCCGCGGGATTCAAGCGGCAGGACATCACCTTCGTCTACGTCCGCGACGTCGTGCAGGCCGTCTTCCTGGCGCTCCATCACGGCGACACTGGCCGTGCCTATTTCTTGAGCGACGGCGAGGTGTATCAGTCGACCACCTTCAGCGACCTTATCATCGACGAACTGGGTCACCCCTGGTGCCTGCGCTTGCGGGCGCCCATCTGGCTGCTTCGCGCCGTCACCTTCTGTGGCGAGTACTGGGGCAGACTCACGGGGCACGTCTCGGCGCTGAACAACGACAAATACCACATCCTGCGTCAGCGCAACTGGCAATGCGACATCACGCCTGCCGAGCGCGAGCTGGGCTACAAGCCGCAATGGAAACTGGAGCGTGGCGTGAAGGAAACCATCGCCTGGTACAAGGCCAACGGCTGGCTGTAGGCACATTGACGATTGTTTTTCGCCCGACGCTCCCATTATCCTAATCACTCATCCTGATGAAATTCCTGAAAGACCTTTTCACGATAGAGAAGACGCCCTACAAGGGGCTTTTCGCGTTGGAGTGGGCCATGTTGGCCTACCTGCTGTTCACGTCTTTTTACATAGTCATTGCCTCGTCGAGCCTCCACAATATGGAATCGATGCTATGGGGTCGTCTGCGCGTGGTGGCCACTACGGCGGCCGTCTATGCCGTCTATCGCATGCTGCCCTGCCGCTTCACCCGACTGGTGCGCGTGGTGGTGCAGATGGCATTGCTCTCGTGGTGGTATCCCGACATCTACGAGATGAACCGCATACTGCCTAATCTCGACCATGTGTTCGCTCAGCTCGAGCAGTCGCTCTTCGGTTGTCAACCCGCGCTGCTCTTCCATCAGGCCCTGCCCTGGGCGTGGTTCAGCGAGCTCATGGACCTTGGCTACGCGTCGTACTATCCGATGATTGCCTTCGTGGCGTTTTTCTATTTCTGTTGTCGCTATAACGAGTTCCAGCGCACGGTGTTCGTCATCATGGCCGCCTTCTTCATCTACTATGTGGTGTTCATCTTCGTGCCTGTGGTAGGCCCTACGTACTACTATCAGGCGGTGGGGCTTGAAGATATCGCCAAGGGTGTGTTCCCCAACCTCCAGCACTATTTCGAGACCCATCAGGAGTGTCTGCCTTCGCCCGGATGGAGCGACGGTTTCTTCTATGGACTCGTCGAAGACGCGAAAGCTGCTGGCGAGCGTCCCGTTGCCGCCTTCCCCAGCAGTCATGTGGGCATCTCCACCGTACTGATGTTCCTGGCCTATCGTACGTGCAATCGCCGACTGCTTTTCTGTCTGCTACCGCTCTTCGTGCTGCTCTGCTTCGCCACCGTCTACATTCAGGCGCACTATGCCATCGATGCGCTGGCGGGTCTTGTCACAGGCGTCATCGTCTATTTCGGCTTGCAGGCCCTTGCCAACAGGCTGTCGATAGAGCATTAGAGCTTTCCACGCGTCAGAGCGTGCACACTTAAATAATTTAAACTTTACAGGTAGAATTGCAAGTGTTTTCAAAATAATTCGTAACTTTGCACCCGTGAATTTGAAAACAAAGAGATATATTGCTTCTTGGGTGCTATTGGCCGTCTTTGTGCCAATGCTCGTTATCTCGTCTATCCATATTCATTACGGAAAGGCCGTCGAGTCTTCGTGTGTTGAGTGCATACACCATCATTGTGGCGGTCATGTGGGTCAGCACACAGCTTCAATTCACAATTGCGTACTCTGTCAGTTCCTGACTTTACAATTTCTGGCTGTTGCAGTAGCTACGGTCGTATACTATTATAAAAAAAGTAAAATCCTCTACGCCCGGCATCAAGGCACCGTTTGCCTCTATGCCTGTGGCATCCCGACGCTACGTGCTCCCCCGTCTGTTTGATTTTTCGGGTTCAATCTCTTTTTAATTAAACATTCAAACAGACATTCAGTATGATTTCAATGTTACTGGCTGCGACGCTATCTGCGATTACCCCAGCCGATACCGTAATCACACTCGATGATGTCACCATTACTGGTCAGCACCGCCGCGATTATCAGATGCGGTCGTCGTTGTCGGCTGTACAGGTAAACCACGAGTTCCTTCAACAGAATTTTGCCGGTAGCCTGATGCAGACGCTTGAAGGCATCCTCGGTGTGAAGGCTATGTCGATAGGTTCTGGACAATCCAAGCCGATTATTCGTGGAATGGGATTCAACCGACTCGTCGTCTCTGAAGATGGCATCAAGCACGAAGGCCAGCAGTGGGGTGATGATCACGGATTGGAAATTGACCAGTTTGCGGTTGACAATGCCGAAGTGATTAAGGGCCCGGCAGCATTGCTTTACGGAAGCGATGCCATCGGAGGTGTGCTTAGTCTTTACACCAATCACGTTCCCACAAAGCCTTTTGAGGGTTCTGTGCAACTGTTCGGCCGTACCAACAACGAACAGCTGGGACTATCGGCAAAGGTTGGCGGGCGTCATGGACGATGGTTTTATCGGGCCAATGCAACGCTGATAGACTATGCCGACTATAAGGTGCCTACGGACAGCATCCAGTATTACTCTTATTGGATAAAGCTGAAGGACGGGCGTCTGCGCAACACGGCAGGAATGGAGCGCGACGGGAGCGTCATGCTGGGATACGCTGGATATAATTTCCACACCGACATCCGAGTTTCAGATGCATACTCCAAGAGTGGTTTCTTCGCCAATGCCCACGGGTTGGAGGTGCGATTGTCGAACATCGACTACGACCATTCGCGCCGCGACATCGACTTACCCTATCAATGGGTCAACCATCTGAAAGTGCTCAGTCATACCACATGGCGCAACGATGTCGCATCGGTGGAGGCAAGTCTGGCCTACCAGAACAACCTTCGCGAAGAGCAGTCGGAGCCCGTCAGTCATGGCTATATGCCCCAACCCGACGGTCCGCTGGAGCGTCGTTTCAACAAAAGCACCTATACGGCAAGTCTTATGATGCGCTACTCCATGGGCAAACACTCCTTGCGAGGAGGCGTGAATGGCGAATATCAGCATAACCGTCGAGGTGGCTGGGGATTCATCATTCCCGATTTCGAGACCATGAGCTTGGGTGCTTATGTGATGGACCGTTTTACCTTGAGCAAGAATCTGATACTGAATGCCGGCTTGCGTTTCGACCATGCCCAGACGCATATCCATAGCTATAGCGACTGGTATATGACACCCGTCGATGGCAACGACATCTATGTGGAGCGTTCTGCCGATAGGCACCGCTATTTCAATAGTCTCACTTGGTCTGCTGGCGTCAACTATAACCTGGGTCAGTGGGTGTTTAAGGCCAATGCGGGCAAGAGTTTCCGCGTGCCTATCCCCAAGGAGCTGGGTGCCGATGGCATCAACTACCACATCTTCCGCTACGAGCGAGGCAATGCGCAACTCGACCCTGAGGAGTCGTACCAAATAGATGCCAGTGTGAGCTGGGCAAACAAGGTGCTCGAGGTGCAGGTAGATCCCTATCTGAACTATTTCCCGAATTATATCTACCTCAATCCTACGGCACAATATGTGGAAGGACTCCAGCTCTATCATTACACACAGGCAAAGGTGTTGCGCTATGGTGTGGAGGCTCAGATGACTTGGCACTTTGCCCCTCACTGGCAGGCACACATGCAGGGTGAATATCTCTACGCTCGTCAGAAGTCGGGCGAGAAGAAGGGCTACACGCTTCCCTTCAGCACCCCATGGTCTGCCGACCTAGGCGTGAAGTATTCATTCGACATGAAGGGAGAGGGCTTTGTCAGTATGAACGCCCATTTCGTAGGAACGCAAAATGAGATTGTACCCCCAGAAAAACCTACTGACGGCCATTGGACATTGAATTTCTCAGCAGGAAAGAACTTCCCGCTGGGGAAAACTAATCTTAACGTAGCGTTTCATGCAGACAACCTGCTGAACCATCGCTACTACGATCACACCAGTTATTACCGCCTCATCGATGTTCCTGAACCCGGGCGCAACTGTTCGCTGATGGTGGGATTGGAGTTTTAATTCATATTTTCAAGTGCTGCAACGATTGCAGTTCAATTCTTACAAACATTAAAATTACGACAATGAAAAAGTATATTTATCTGAGTCTTCTGACGGCTCTCTTTAGTGTGTGCTCACTTGGTTTCACCGCTTGTGGCGACGATGACGACGATGACAACACTACGGCAGCACCTTCCATCGAGATGGACGAAGCTAATATCGAAGGAGATGAACTGTGTGTTCAGGCCGATATCGTGGCACCTGGACGTACATCAGCCATTGCCATTAACATCTACGATTCAACTGGTAAAACGGTGAAGGTAACCCGTCAGGTAACAGATAGCAAATACATCGGCGTTCTCAATATTGACGATTTCCACGTGCATGTAGACATTGCTGGTAAGAATGTGGTGGTTGGTGACCTGTTGAAACTGACCGTTACCGATGCTAATGGTCTTTCTACCACTGGCCAGAAGAGCATCACGGAGGAAGAAGAGGACGATGATGACCATGACCATGACCACGATTAATAATCAAACAGAATAATGAAAAAAAACATTTTAATCCTATCACTGCTGTGCGCACTCTGTGCGTGCAGCAGTTCCGACGACGACAACGATAGTAAAGACATGACCTATCCGGTTATTTCAGATGTCGACATCGTTGCAAATCCCATCGACTGCCAGGTATATAAACGGGGTGAGGTCATACCTTTTCACTATGTCTTCACTGACGATACCGAGCTAGGGTCTTTCAACATCGAAATACATAACAATTTCGACCATCACACGCATGGCACTTCGTCGGCAGAGTGTCCGATGGATGCTGAAAAGAAACCGCAGAATCCTTGGATTTATAACAAGGATTTTTCCATTCCCTCAGGGCAGCGAACCTACTCCGCACGATTTGACATTTCAATTCCCAGCGATGTCGATCCCGGCGACTATCACTTCATGATTCGTGTCACCGACCAAGCCGGATGGCAGCAACTTCGTGCAATGGCTATCAAGGTTGAATAGTCAGAAACTGTTACCAACAACCATTCAAATCAGTTGGTAACAGTTTTTTTTCTTTTGCAAAGCGGGGAAATAGCAAAGACGAACAGAGTCGATGAAGGATTTGCGGATACAGAATTATTTGTGTATCTTTGCACCACGAACGTCAATAAGAACTAAAAACGGATACGGATATGTGCGACGGAGATTATGGCGGCGGATGTGGCGACCCTGACTATTACGATTTGGAGTTCAGGGAACAGAACCCTCATGTCTATGGCGACGACGAATACATGCAGGCCTATCGCGGCACGTCGGGAAAAGGGAATGCCAGCAGGTCGCAGCCGAGACAAAGCAATGTGCCAGAGGAATTGCGGAAGCAGTTCCATGAGGAATATGTGGCGTGGAAGAAGAGACAACCCAAGACGAAGCAGACGGTTCAAACCATTCGGCAACAACCCCAGCAGAAGGAGAGTCCGTCGGGTCCTGTCTCATGGCTCTATATGTTGGCAGGGCTGGCCATCTACACCTTCTTTGTCTTTGCAATGATTTATTCTTGTTGTGGGGATTGATAGGACGTAGTTAGACGACAATATCAAATCCTTCTTCGTATTTGCAATCATTCATTGTTGCGGGGATTGATAGGCTGCATCATATACAAGAATACCGGACACGTTGAGGCGCGTCCGGTATTCTTTGTTCACCGTCTTTCTTTTCTTAGAAGTTGAGGCCGAAGTTCAGCATGAGTGCGCTATTGCTACTTTCGTCGAAGTCGTCGTGCGACACGTTGGCAAGTCCGAGGTCGTAGGTTAGGTCGAGATACAGCATGTCGTACTGAATGCCGCAACCCATGCGTACGCCGCCATCGAAGCGCTGGAACGAGTAGGGCGAGTCGGAGAACGAGCTATAGGCCTCACGCGCTCCGAAGTCTTTGATCTTTCCGCCGACACCACAAGCCAGATAGCCGCCTAGGAACGGCTGGATAGAGAAGTTGTTGCCCATGTAGACATCATACTTCAGCACCAGAGGAACCTCCAGGTAGTTTAGGTTGTAGGTGAAGCGGTCGCCGTCGGCCTTTCCCTTGCCGCCTTTCTCGGTGTAGTAGAGACCCGTCTCGAAGAACAATGGCGTGCGGTTGATGTTGAATCCCGTTGCCATACCCACATTGAGACCCGTCTTCATGCTGCTGCCGTCGAGGTATGGATCATCGCTGCTCACCGTACTGAACGAAGGACCGATGCGGAGTCCGTAGTAATAGTAGTTGCTGCCACCGCGCCAAGTGCCGGTGCTGCGACCGTGCCTATAGTCCAGCCGTCCGCTATGAGGGTTATAGTAGCGGCTACGCTGGTAGTTCTGTGCCTGCAAAGGCAACAAGGCCAGCAGACAAGCCAGTGATGTGAGAAATAATTTTTTCATGTTTCCGTCTCCTTTTTTACTTTAAGATGATCAAATAAAAAATGTTTCCTTGCATTTTCATGTGCAAAGAAACAACTTTTTCTTCAACCCCGCAAGGGGCAATTTCCTAAATGTTGAGGGGAAATCCCTATAGGAGAGGATGGCTGAGGGGAAGAGGGGTTTTCTTGAGGAGAAAGCGGCCGTTGGCGGTAGGCAGAGAGTTCATAGGGTTCTTGAACTTCTATAGTTCCATCTTCCTTTTCGCAAACTCCCAGATAACGATGCCTGCGGTGACGGACACGTTGAGAGAATGCTTAGTGCCGAATTGTGGTATTTCGAGACAACCATTGCATTGGTCGACGACTTCTTGATGTACGCCTTTCACTTCGTTGCCGAAGACGATGGCACATCTTTGGGCCGCCTCAGGACTGTCGGGAGCAATCTCCTGAAGCTTGGTGCTTCCCTCGCATTGTTCCACCGCATAGACGAAGTAGCCCTGTTGTTGTAAGTCCTCGACGGCCTCGAGAGCCGTGGGGAAGTATTTCCAGCTGACGCTATCCTCACCGCCCAGCGCCGTCTTGTGGATTTCGGGATGTGGCGGCGTGGCGGTGATGCCACAGAGATAGACCGCTTCCACGCGGAAGGCGTCGGCCGTGCGGAACACCGAGCCAATGTTGTACATCGACCGCACATCGTCGAGCACCACCACTAGTGGAAGCTTTTCGGCCTGGCGGAACTCTTCCACCGACAACCGTTGCATCTCTATCGTCCGGAGCTTACGCATGGAGGTTAATCATTCTTCATTTTAAACGCCAGCGCGTACATTCGCATCTGTTTCACCATGGCCAGGAGTCCGTTGGAGCGGGTGGGCGAGAGATGTTCCTTCAGCCCTATCTGGTCGATGAAGTAGAGCTCGGCATCGAGAATCTCCTGAGGCGTATGTCCGCTGAGTACGCGGATGAGCAATGCCACAATGCCCTTCACGATGAGGGCGTCGCTCTCGGCCGTGAACCAAAGGAGCCCGTCGCGATAGTCGGCCTGTAGCCACACGCGGCTTTGGCAGCCGTCGATGAGGTTGCTCTCGGTCTTATACTTCTCGCCGAGCGGTTCCTGTTCGTTGCCCAAATCGATGAGCAGCTGATATTTATCCATCCAGTCGTCGAAGCCCGAAAACTCCTCGATGACCTCGTCTTGCAATTCGTTGATTGTCATTATCTTTTTGTTTTTATTGTTATTCAGGGCTTTCGGCATTTGAAAGGTTCCCCGTCTTGGCCTTTGTATGTTGCGATGATGTCGCAGCTCACGACCCTACGCCTCCTTGTCCTTCACCAGTTTAAAAAGCTTGTCTGAGGGCCGTACCTTTTCTGGTACCTTGATGCTGACGCGCGTTCCTTGCTGGGCTGTTTCCACAGCTCCGTGATCGTCGTGTATCTCGTCGGCCGTCACGTAGATGACGCCCGTCGTAGGACCAGTGATGAGCATCTTGTCGCCCACCGAGAACGTGTTGGCTTCTACAGAGAATTCCGCCACGCCGAGCTTCGAGAAATACTTCATTCCCTTGCCGATGTATAGCTTCCGCTCTGTGGCACACGAGCCGTATTCCTTGTTCCACTCGCCCATGGTCTGACCCTGATAGTAGCCGTCCCAGAAACCGCGATTGAAGACGCTCGCCAGTCGCTCGTCCCATTCGTCCTTCTTCTCCTTGGTGAAGGTGCCTTCGAGCACGCTCGCGATGGCCTCCTTATAGCATTTCACCACCGTGTAGACATACTCAGGACCGCGAGCACGACCCTCAATCTTGAACACGCGCACGCCGGCCTTCATCATGCGGTCGATGAAACGCACCGTCTTCAGGTCCTTCGGACTCATCAGGTATTTGTTGTCCACCTCAATCTGGTGACCCGTTTCAGCGTCAGTCAGGATGTACGAACGGCGACATATCTGCACACATTCACCGCGGTTGGCTGATCGGTTGGCCGCGTCGAGACTCATGTAGCACTTGCCTGAGATGGCCATGCAGAGAGCACCGTGACAGAACATCTCGATGCGGATGGGCTCACCCGACGGTCCGCAGATGTGTTGCTCCACCGCCTGCCGATGGATTTCTGCCACTTGGTCCATGTTGAGTTCGCGCGCCAGAACCACCACATCGGCAAATTGGGCGTAGAAGCGCAGTGCTTCGATGTTCGAGATGTTCAGCTGTGTGCTCAGGTGAACCTCCTGGCCCACCTTTCGGCAATAGGTCATCACCGCCACGTCCGACGCAATGACCGCCGAAATGCCAGCCTCCTTGGCCGCATCGATAATCTCGCGCATCAGCGGAAGGTCTTCGCCGTAGATGATGGTGTTCACCGTCAGATAGGTCTTCACACCGTGTTCCCCACAGGTCTTTGCTATCTCCCGCAGGTCGTCGATGGTGAAGGTGGATGCCGAATGGGCGCGCATGTTCAGTCGCTCAATGCCGAAGTAGATGCTATCGGCTCCGGCCTGAAGTGCCGCCGCAAGCGACTCACGCGACCCGACGGGCGCCATAATCTCAAAATCCTTTATTGTCTCATTCATGGGTGCAAAGGTACGAATAAGCGAGCAAAACAAAAAGGAAAACTCGTTTTTCTTTTTATTTTCGAGCGAGAGTACCTTCTTCAAAGGTGTGAATAAGCGAGCAAAACAAAAAGGTGGCCTCGTTTTTCTTTTTTATTTTCGAGCGGGAGCACCTTATATTAATGTGAGTTCGACGAAAATGTGTTTCTTGTAATAAAGCTAATCGGAATTATTTTGTTGCGCTAAAAACAATGATATTGCTCATAGAAAGCGGCGATTTTACTCATGCAAAGCGACGCATTAGATGATGAAAAATGGTGCTTTTGAGTTTTAAAAGTCTCACTTTATCTAAATTAGAAAAGTTTTCTACTTAAATTTGCGTTTAACACCTACCGACCTACCATGACCATTCGTAAACGCCTATCACAAAGGGTTTTAGATATGGTAGGTCTATGGTAGGTGTTGCGGAAAGACCTACCATTGACCTACCCCTTTATTTATAGGCATTTGAGGGGTATGATGGTAGGTCGGTAGGTCTTTTTCGGAAAAGACTTATCTTCATGTTGTTTTCGTCGAACTGACGTTATATTAAAATATGTGAGGCTAGTTTGAGAACCACCAAATGCCGACAATCACAAAAAGGTGCAGCAGTTGGTCGAATCCGTAGAGCATCCAATAGGGCCGTTGGCCTTGGTCGGAAAGAATCGCAAAGCGTGCCGTCAGCCTTCCCTTAGCGGTGTCTATGAGAAAATGCGTTACCCATTCTATTGCTGCTGCTATGAGGATTCCTTTGGCCGATACGCCCGCAATGGCAAAGCAGACGACCATCAGCAAAGCGTGGATAGCCGCATGCGCCATAATGGGCAAAGGCTTGCGTCCATCGGCCTTTGCCCGAATCATTGCGGGGAAAGTCAAGCAAAAGTCACCCAGATAATGGCAGACTATCAATGCCAGCAGTAATGCGACGGATTGTTCGGTCATCTCTTCACGCTAACCATTTATAATAATGTGGGCGTTTCTCCTTTCTTTTCAATCTTTAAAACTCCAGAATCCCGTCCCTGTTTCTGGGTCGTACTTCCTACCGATGGCGCCACCGATAGTTGGACGTAGTTCTATTTCCGCGGTGTAGAGGACTTTTGTCGACTTGAGGTGACCCGCCGCCATACCATGCTGACCATCTTTCTTGAACGAAAACAAGGCATGGGTGTGATGGAACAGCTGGCCATCGTCGTCGGTGACTACATTGCCGTTGATGGAAACGAGTTCGAGCATTCCCTCCAAGCGTTCCGTCTCGAAAATACCAGTCTCTGGAATGAAGACTTGTAGTTCCGCATCCTGACACCCGCCGATGCCCGAGAAGAC
Organism: Prevotella sp.; assembly: GCA_024681705.1. Classification (GTDB taxonomy): domain Bacteria; phylum Bacteroidota; class Bacteroidia; order Bacteroidales; family Bacteroidaceae; genus Prevotella. The sequence goes on along the minus strand of JAILAI010000284.1, from coordinate 56,769 downwards.
CGCCGACGCGATGGATTCTTTACGGCATATCTCGAGCAGGCAGCCAATAATCTCGTCTCCCCTATCCATGCGGACATAGTAGTTTTCGCCAATTCTTTTGTATTCCATCAATCAAATCATGTTTTGTGGAAATGGGTTTCTCAACGAACGCCAAACCATCAGTCTTCAACAATCCTGATACGTCCCTGCGGTTCGGCATAGGCCTTGCCCAGATTGCCACCGAGCACTTTGCTCAGATAGTCCGACAGAGCCTCGTAGTAGCGCATCGTACTCTCCTGGAGCACCACGCATTTCTTGAAGCAGTCGAAGAAACCGCCATCGTTATGGTTGTAGTTCGTCAGTGCGACGCTATAGGTGCGATTCATGTCGATGGGAGCATAGGTGCCGTCTTCCTGAAGTATTTCGATGTCGCTCACGGTATGGCTTTTGCTATGGACGGTGAAGCGGAGACCGGAACATTGGGGGAAGTTTCCGTCGAGCACGGGCACGAGAGACGTGCAACGTGTGAGCATCTGCTTGAGTTGTTCGGCACTCACCATGATGCGACGCAAGGTGTTGTCGTAGGGCAGCATGCCGATGATGTCGCCATAGGTGATGTCGCCGGCAAGGATGTCGTTGCGGATGCCACCTCCGTTCTCAAAACCGATGTCGGCCTTCATCGCATAGCGATAGGCATCGGCCACGAGGTCGCCCGCATTCGTCTCCTGTCCGCGCACAATCCATTGGTCGTTCTCGTCGCTCACCACCAGGGTGTAGTCGCTATGGGCTACCACCTTCGAGGTGACGGCCTTCACCATTTTGTGGATGCTATCGGTGATGGCGGTAATCTGCTTGTTCTCGTAGGGTATTTTCTTGGTCTTGATGAGTTGGGTAGTGAGGCGTCCGTCGGGGGTGATGAGCAGCTTGCCCACATTGGCAAACTGAGTGCCCGTCTGGGTGACGGTAATCTCCTTGCCGTCGAGGTTCTTGATTCGTGCATTCTCGATAATCTCGTGGGAGTGGGCATCGAGAACGATATCAATGCCGCGCGTGTTGTTGACGAGGCGATAGGAACTGAAACCCATCGACTGAGGCGTCTCGCCCACATGCGAGAGCAGCACCACATAGTTGGCGCCTTCGGCACGGGCCGCGTCGACCGCCTGCTGAATCAGTTCGTAGAAAGTCTTTGGTTTCAGGTCGTAAAGCAGGATGCCGTTGGTGTCGTAGAACGAATAGCCTTCGAGAATCATCGTCTCAGGTGTACACGCACCGACATAGGCCACGCGTTTGTCGCCGTACTGATGGATGACATACGGAGCATACACAGGTTGCGGTTCTCCGGCATCGAAGAAGTTGGCACAAACCACAGGAGCACCCACCTGCTCCAACAGCTCTATCATGCGTGGCACGCCATAGTCGAACTCATGGTTGCCTAAGGTCAGCGCGTGATAGTCCATATAGCGCATGATATCGGCAATGTATTGTCCCTTCGAGATGGCACCTGTGGTGTTGCCTTGAAGGAAGTCGCCACAACACACGGCCGCCGCATAGGCCGTATCCGTTTTGTTGATGGCATCGCGCAGACCAGCAAGCTTCGTGTAGCCGTCGATACCACAATGCACGTCGTTCTCGTAGAGAATCACAATGCTCTTCTGAGCCATAACAACCTGACAGCCCATCATAAGAGCCACCAAGCCTAAAAATACTTTCTTTATCATCATATCGTTTTTGTATACATATTAAAACTTCGCAAAGATATGAAAATCCATCTATAGTTCCAAATGTTTCGGCGGAAATCTAGTCGAAACCTATTATTTTGGCCTCTCAGATGGATTACTATTCAACATATTTACACCTCGCCTAAACCCATATGCCAAAATAAACATTGAGTGTTCCACCCAGTTCTGTCCATACGATGTATGAACTCCTCTATGAAAAAATCATGCATTTACTCATGTTTCCTTCTCTCCATTTTGTCCTTCCTTTAAAATGTTTTTTTCTATTTCTTCCAACATCTTTAAATCCTCAGCATCCGCTATTTGGGCATCAAGCTGTTTGCGCTTGGCATTGAATGTGTCGTATTTCATTCGGACAATATTCTCTGCCTCTTCGTTAGATATAGAACCACGACCTTTCAAAATATCCTTTTCTTGAAATGTCAGCAAATTATCAACATTTTTACGCCAATAATTGAGTGTTAAGTCACGACGGCCTTTTACCCGTTCTTCAGCACTAGTGAGGAAAATGTCAACAAGCCGGTTTAAAGAGTCAATCTCATCATTTTGTAGATAGTTTTTTGCAATAATGACGTCGCCTTTACGTACTATGCTACCTTTCCATGTTGTCAATCCCATGTTTGGTTGATTGGCATCTGCACGAGTAATTAGTAACTCCGCTGCAGTCTTGTGGGTGACGGCGTAGAGAAGTTTGTTTTGTGTTTCAGCAAAGAACATCTGAGTGGCTTTATCCGTCTTGTCATAGTCACTACTGAGAGCAAAGAGGTCTCGTATCTTTTGGTAGAAACGTTTCTCTGAAGCACGGATGTCACGAATACGAGCTAGTAATTCATCAAAGTAGTCAGGCCTGCCATCTGGATTTTTAAGCCGTTCATCATCCATTGTAAATCCCTTTACTAGGTATTCGGTCAGGTGTTCTGTTGCCCATTGTCGGAATTGTGTTCCTCTCAGTCCACGGATACGGTAACCCACAGCAATGATCATCTCCAACGAGTAGAAAACAACGTTATAATTCTTACCGTCAGCTGCAGTAGTCAAAAAATCTTTGACAACTGAAGATTCTTCTAACTCATTCTCCTTCAGTATGTTAATGATGTGATAGCTGATGGATTGCTTCGAGGTGGCAAAAAGTTCAGCCATCTGTTGTTGATTCAGCCAAATCTTGCCATTCTTGGCAAAAAGAGCCACAGAAGCTTTGCCATCTGCCGTGCGATAAATAATGATATTTTGTTTGTCCTCCATGTTCTTATTTATAATTATATTTTGTCCCTCTTTCAGCTAGGAGAAACCAGCTTATTGGTCCACCTTTGCTACACTTGTTACCATAGTCTGTTCATATCAGAAGCTAAAGGGCACCTTCTCCACTCCCGAACCGTAGATGGTGATGAAGTCGTCTTTCATGGAGATGACATGGTAGCCCGCATTGTGCCATTGTGTGGCCAGCGTGAGTGCCTTTTCGCGGTTGGCATGGTCGCGCACATCATCGTCGGCAATGAGCATGAAGGCTGCACTTTTGAGTTTATTGCTCAGGCAGTAGTTGTGCATGGAGCAGTCGCCACCGCTATTGCCGAACGAGAGAACGGGCACCTTGCCAATCTCTTGCGATATCTGCAACACCTTGTTCGTCTTCAGGTTCTTGATAAGAAGACTATCTGTGCGCACCAAATCCTCTTCCTTCTCCATCGTATAGTTGACGCCTTCCTGATCGCCTTGTTTGCGCGACACGAGTTTGACATCCATGCCTATCACCCTGTTGGGTTCAATGCCTATCGACTCCACCAAAGCGCGACAGATGAATCGGTCGGAACCCGAAACGACATAATAGGTGAAGCCGTTGTCCTTCAGGTAGTCGAACACCTCGAGCATAGGCTTATAGAAACTATTACCATAGGTCATACCCTTGAAACCGTTGGCCAGTCGGGTGGCGTAATCTTTCACGTAGGCGTCGAACTCCCCGATGGTCATCCCCGCATAGGCCTTGGCGGCGGCACGCGCATGTTGCATGTCGAAATGGCTGGGCAGAGGCGTACCGTTGCGCACGAAGTCCCTGATGCACTGAGCCGTTTGCCGCACATCCTCGGGAGCCTTGTCGCGGTACGATGGATCGTCAAGAACACGATACTCCAGTAGGTTGTATTCAAAATAGGTCGGATAGAGTTCGCCAACGAAGGTCCCGTCCATATCGAAGGTGGCAATGCGGTCGTCAACACTGATATAGTTGGGCGATTTCGGGTTGGTCACATCCTCTACATACTCCTTCAGGGCGTAAAGCGCCTCACAATTGTTCCAAGACTTGAAATACTCCTTCTTTACTGGTTCCACCACATTCTCGTCGGTAGAACACGACGTCAGGATATTGGCCCCGCACAACATGGTGAATACCAGGGTAATGGTCAGTACTCTCATTCCTTTCATTTGCATCATAGTTACAATATTTTTTACGTTAATTTACTTGTTATTTTATTATATTCTATATTCCCCTCTCCGCTCAGTCGTCCCTATCGCAGATTGCGATAGTCGATGGCTTCGGCGATGTGCATGGGTTGTACTTTCTCGGAGCCGGCGATGTCGGCGATGGTGCGGATCACTTTCAGGATTCGGCTTCGTCATCATTTAAGCGGCAATGTTATCGAAGCATTCATAAGATTAGAAAGAGCCAACAACCATCTACTTCTCTATCAGGTATTCAGTTATCGCATCCCAATTGGGGAATTGTTCGCTACCGAACTGAATCCATTCACCTTGAAAGTCTTTGGTGCCGTGCCGAGGGCGGTCGTCTATCAGATAGTCACCCTGCAGGAAATCCTTATGGTGGCAGAGAATCAGTCGTTTGTAGAAAGTCTCTGGAAAATACTTCTGTACCCATTCCACCTTGTCTTTCCATGCCGATGGATTCTTCCACGGAGCGGTCGAAAGGATGTACACATCATACTTTTTCGCCAACTTCTCTACGGCTTCAAAAGCTCCTGGCATCGGATCCATCAGTGCAAACAAACCGGGTATATCATCATAGTGTGGCTTCCCCGTCCCGTCATCAGCAAAACGGGCTTTTTCTTCTTCCGATACTTTCTCAAGGCCAGACTGGAAATCAACCAGTACGCCGTCCATGTCAAAAAATACTCTTTTCATCTATTATTTATTAGTTTGTCAAATCTACCTACAATATAGAAGCTGTTTCGTGAAAATACAATTTCCTACCCTTCATATTGTTTTATAGAATTATTCATAGAACTCCAACTTTCCCACGGATGTGCTTGGCCAAATGAGATAGCCATCATTCGTTGTATTTAAGACTCCACTCAATTTCAGACGTCCGTGCTCATCTAATGATACACATTCCCTCCATTCCACCGGTAGGCTTAATGTACTTATACTACAATCCTTAAACTGCCGGAGATATGGAGAACGAATTGAAGAGGGGATTCGCAGATAGTCGATATGTGAGTCGCCAAAAGCAAATGCCCCCAGTTCAATCACTGTATTAGGAATACGAACTTCCGGCAACCTGCATTCAGCAAACACGCATCCATAAGAATTGGGGTCGTGACAGCTATTTCCGATGTACAGTAATCTGTTGGGAAGAGTAAAACGTTCCTTAACCTCAATGCCTCTGAAAAAGTCGTCCGCGAACCCTTTGACACCTTCAGGTACGACGAGATGGACGATGGACTTCTTTACGACAAAGCCATCATACGCCATAGGCTCATCTACCTTCGTCTCGATAAAGGGATTATCCTTTGACGGCTCGAAATCTACCACCATTCCATTTTCGTCGGTATAGAATGTTCCTGATTTGCTAAACAGTAGAATAAGGCTTGAACTATCCGTTTGATATTCCATGAAAAAAAGTTCCTTATAATCGTTTATTAAATACCTCTCTCTGCCCAGTCGCCCCTATCCAGATTGCGGTAGCCGATGGCTTCGGCGATGTGTATGGACTCCACTTTCTCGGAGCCGGCGATGTCGGCGATGGTGCGGGCCACCTTCAGGATGCGGCTATAGGCGCGGGCGGAGAGACTCAGCTTCTCCATTGCCATGCGGAGCATGTCGAGACTGGCGGCGTCGGGTTCGGCGTATTCGTGGAGCATGCGTTCGGTCATCTGTGCGTTGCAATGGATGCCTTTGTAGTCGCGGAAACGTTCTTCCTGGATGCGACGGGCACGGATGACGCGCTCGCGGATGACCGACGAGGGTTCGCCCGGCTTCATCTGCGAGAGTTGCACGAAGGGAACGGCTTGAATTTCGCAATGGATGTCGATGCGGTCGAGGAGCGGCCCACTTATCTTGGAAAGGTAGCGGGCTATCTGTCCCGGCGTGCAGACGCATTTGTGCAACGGGTCGCCATAATAGCCGCAGGGACAAGGGTTCATCGAGGCCACCAGCATGAACGAACAGGGGAACTCCACCGTGTATTGCGCTCGGGTGATAACGATTTTGCGGTCTTCGAGTGGCTGGCGAAGTATTTCAAGCGTAGACCTGTTGAACTCAGTCAATTCGTCGAGGAAGAGCACTCCATTGTGTGCGAGCGACACCTCACCGGGTTTCGCGTTGTTGGTACCTCCGGCCAGTCCTACCGGCGAGATGGTGTGATGAGGGCTGCGGAACGGGCGTTGCGAGATGAGGCTGATGTCGCGGCCGAGCTTCCCGGCAACCGAATGAATCTGCGTGGTTTCGAGACTTTCCGAGAGCGACAAGGGCGGCAAGATGCTAGGCAGACGCTTTGCCATCATCGATTTTCCCGATCCTGGAGGTCCTATCATGATCAGGTTATGTCCGCCGGCAGCCGCCACTTCGAGTGCACGCTTCACGTTCTCCTGACCGCGCACGTCGGCAAAGTCGAGGTCGTAGTGGTATTGGTGTTCGTAGAATTCGCGCCGGGTGTCGATGACGGTAGGCTCATATTGTTGCGAACCGTTGAAGAACTGGATGACGTCCATCAGGCTATCCATGCCGTAGACGTCCAGATTGTTGACGACCGCCGCCTCGCGTACGTTCTGACGGGGCACGATGAGCCCGCGGAACTTCTCCGCCCTTGCACGGATGGCGATGGGCAGTGCACCGCGTATGGGCTGCAACTTCCCGTCGAGTCCCAGCTCGCCGACAATCATGTATTCGTGCAGATGCTCGGCTTCAATCTTCTCGCTGGCCGCCAGGATGCCCACGGCCACGGGCAGGTCGTAGCTGCTTCCCTCCTTCCTGAGGTCGGCAGGTGCCAGGTTGATGGTGATTTCCATGACGGGCATCTTCAGGTCGTTGTTCACCAGTGCCGCCTTGATGCGGTCGTAGCTCTCCTTGACGGCGGTGTCTGCCAGACCCGTGAGGTGGAAATTCACGCCTTTCGACATGCTGACCTCAACCGTTACCGTATTGACTTCCAAACCGTTTACGGCGGCGCAATATGTTTTGACTAGCATAGGTTATTCGTTTTCTCCTTGCAAAGTTACAAATTTGCATGCAAAGCGCAAAATAATCTGTTTCTTTTTTGAAGCGGGCGAGGGGTCGTCGGACGGATGATGGAGCGAAAAGGATGGTGGCGGACCATAAAATGCCCAGGGCGTTGGAGTACGCAGACCGAGTGTCCTGACTATGGCTTTTAACATCTTTAATCAGATGGAGTGTTAAAAAACGGTCGAAAAAAGTCAACGATTTTTATGAAAAACTACCCACATGTCTATCCCCTTTTTGCTATCTCAGAGATTACAATCGAAAAGTCGGTTGAGCAAAACCGACGGTTTTGATCATCGAAATTGGCGCTTTTGATGACCGAAACTGCCGCTTTTGCTCATCGAAACTGCCGCTTTTGATGAGAAAAATCTAGATTTTTTCGTTAACGAACGTGAAATTTTGGCTCAAGAAATTGTCGACGAATTTGCAACAAACTGACAATCAGCGTTTTGCGTCTAATCGCTGAGAATCGCATATTTTGGGCCTTCGGACTTTGAAGTTCAGAATTTTCGAATTATAATGTTAAAACCTACCCACATGAATGTGAAGGAATGTTATATCGGAAAGGCGCTTTGCGACAACATCAACGACCGCAAGGAATACATACTTTCATATAGGTGGAATTGCATTCGCGCTCGCGGTAGGTGGGAAAGACGGGGGGATGGTAAGGCCATTTGGGCGTTCTTCTATCCTGACGGCGACAATAATAATCCCAAATTGGTCGTTAGGCCGAAGATTGATTACTTATCTGATGTTTTCAGTCTATTCATGTCATCTCAGCATTTCTTTTGGCATTTTGTTCACATCAATATCTCGACGTAGCCCGCTACGCCTTCGATATCGATGCAACCAAACTGCTCAAAACAAATACAAATCTGACATAAATCCTAATGACCTATTTGGAATAATAGGGTGTTTGTTTGCGGTTCTCTGAAAAAACATGTACTTTTGCAGACGACAAGCAAACCAATCAGTACACGTTATGGCAAGCAACAGCGACTTTGTGCAATACATAGCCGACCAGTGTTCGGGCGCTGGCGACATCAGCGTCAAGAAGATGTTTGGCGACTATGGCATCTATTGCGACGGGAAAATCTTCGGTCTCATCTGCGACGATCAGTTCTTTGTGAAACCCACAAAGGCTGGTGAGCGCATGCTACGCACGGTGGAATATCGTCCGCCCTACGAAGGTGCCAAAGACTACTTCTACATCGACGATGTCGACGACCGCGACTATCTCTCCATGCTGGTGCGCGAGACCTGCAAGGAGTTGCCGATGCCGAAGAAAAAGAAGCGGTAGAGTTCACGCCTTTCCGTTCACAATCTCCAGAATCTCATCGCCGTATTTCTCTACCGTCAGCTTCCCGATGTACGGTAGGGCGAGTAGTTCTTGCGGTGTGGTGGGGAGGTTGTTGACGATGGCGTGGAGCGCCTTTTGTTGGAGTATGGTGTAGGGTGGCAGGTTTGTCTCCTTCGATTTGTCCCATCGCCAGTTGCGAAGGGCCTCGAAGAGTGCCTGGTTCTGAATGTCGGAAACGGGTTGCGGTCTGGTCGTTGCGGCTTTCTCGACGACGGGTTTTGTCTTCGTACCTGAGGTTTTTGTCTTGGTAGAGGTGCCCTGCGCCTTGCGCTGGCGTTTTTCCTTTTTCGGTTCCGTGCCCATCGCGTTGAGTACGGCCATTTGCTTCTGGTGCAGGTAGCCGTTGAGCGTGAAGCCCTCCTTGGCGACGGCGGCCAGCGTGCCCACCTTCACATCGTAGGCCAGCCGGCAATCGGCCAGCACATCGGTCATGCGACGGCGCACCACTTTGTTGTCGGTCTCCACATTGGTGCGCTCGAGCAGAGCGCCGAGCAGGTCGGTAAGGGTGTTGAGGAAATAGACGGCACCGCGGCCCACGCGATCCAGGAAGGCCTCTTCGTGAAGTTGCGGGGCGGGCATCTGCGTGATTTGTGCCGACCACTTGCGGCTCACCTCGATGACTTTCTTCGCGAACTCCATCTTCGCTTCGCGGTGGGCAGCGCACAGACGCGGATAGGTGGTGTAGAAATGCTCGTCGAGCTGGCGTAGCAATGCCTTGTATTTGCGGTCGAGATCGGAGAAGTCGAACAGCTGGCGCAACTGCTCGCCGTAGTAGTCCTCCTTGAGTCGGGGCAGTGCCTCGATGCTCTGCCGGGCCTGTTCCTCCTCCTGAGCGATGTAAGCCGCCACGCGCTGGTCGCCGAAGATGTTCGAGGCGTTGATGGGCGACGCCAGCAACAATCCCTGCAACGACTTGCACCTACTGAGCGCCACGTACACCTGTCCGGCGGCGAACGAATGGTTTGCGTCGATGATGGCGTGTTCAAAGGTGAGGCCTTGGCTCTTGTGGATGGTGATGGCCCACGCCAGTCGGAGCGGATACTGGGCGAAGGTGCCCTGTACGGAGGTCACTATCTCCTTGCTATCGGGGTTCAGTTCGTACTTCGCGTTCTCCCATGTGAGTGGTTCGACGTTGATGTCTTCGTCGTCGCCCTCGCATCGCACGCTGATGCTATTGTCGCTGATTTGCGTGACGGTGCCGATGCGGCCGTTGTAGAAGCGATGGTCGGCCGAGGGGTCGTTCTTCACGAACATCACCTGTGCGCCGCATTTCAGCGTCAGGCTGACGTCGGTGGGGTAGGCAAACTCGGGGAAGTTGCCCTCGATGTGGGCCTCGAAATGGTGGGCTGGCTGGCGCAACTTCATCAGCTGGTCTTCGTTGTAGGCGTCGGCCAGTCGGTTGTGTGTGGTCAGCCGGATGTACGAGGCGGTCGTCTCGGGGCTCTGCATCGGGTTGCGGATGTAGCGCGCGTTGAGCTTCGCCAGGTCTTCGGCCGTAGGTCGTCCGGCGCGTATGTGGTTCAGTATGTCGATGAACTCCTGGTCTTGTTGTCGGTAGACGTGGTGCAGCTGTATGGTGACATACGGAATCTGCTGAAGCGCGTGGGAACCGAAGAAGTAGGGCGTGTCGTAGTAGTTGCGGAGCAGCGCCTCTTCCTCGGGCATCACCACGGGCGTGAGCTGTTGCAGGTCGCCAATCATGAGCAGCTGGACGCCTCCGAACGGTTTCAGCGGGTCGCGGAATCGGCGCATCACGTTGTCGATGGCATCGAGCAGGTCTGAGCGCACCATGCTGATTTCGTCGATGACCAGCAGGTCGAGGGTGCGGATGATGCTTCGCTTCTCCTTCGAGAAGTCGTAGCGTTGCTTGTAGGCCGCCGTGGGGATGTAGGGAGAAAGCGGAAGCTGGAAGAACGAATGGATGGTCATACCGCCGGCGTTGATGGCCGCCACACCTGTGGGTGCCACCACCACCATGCGCTTAGGGCTCCGTTCGCAGAGCGTACGTAGGAAGGTGGTCTTTCCCGTGCCGGCCTTTCCCGTGAGGAAAATGCTGATGCCGGTATGCTCGACGAAGTCCCATGCGTGGTGTAGTTGTTCGTTCTTCTCCATCGGTTCTGATGAGGTTTTGGCGGGGTTAGCGGAATATAGTATAGGTAGCGTGAAAAACCAAAGAAAGGGAAATTATGGAAGGTGTGAGAGTGAACATTGCTCCAACTCCCCAGCCTTCCATGTTTCCCTTATCTCTATGCCCTTTAGGGTATTCAGATTAGTCTTTCACATACTCTCCGAAGTCGGTGAGCTTCATGTCGCCCTTGCGTGCCAGCGTGTCGTGCATGGCGAAGGCGGCGGGAAGGTTGTGGCGTGTGTGTCCGCCCTTTGCAATCTTCAGATAGTCCCAGAGCAGCTGCTTGTAGTCGGGGTGTACGCACTGCTCGATGATGTGCTGAGCGCGCTGTACGGGGCTCTTGCCGCGAAGGTCGGCCACGCCCTGCTCGGTGATGATGATGTTCACGTCGTGCTCGGAGTGGTCCTGATGGCTCACGAAGGGCACGATGGACGAGATGAGTCCGCCCTTGGCCATCGACGGGCAGGTGAAGATCGAGAGATAGGCGTTGCGCTCGAAGTCGCCCGAACCGCCAATACCGTTCATCATCTTCACACCGCTGATGTGGGTGGAGTTCACGTTACCGTAGAGGTCGCACTCGATGGCGGTGTTGATGGCGATGACACCCAGTCGGCGAATCAGTTCGGGACTATTGGAAATCTCGCTCTGGCGAAGCGTGAGGTGCTTGCTGAAGTGGTCCATGTTGTCGTAGACCTGCATGAGGCACTCGTTGGAAACGGTGAGCGAGCAGGCCGAAGCATCCTTCACACGACCGTTGAGCATCATGTCGATGACCGAGTTCTGAATCACCTCGGTGTAGATGTTGAAGTCGGGCACGTGCTTGTCCTGTCCCAGTGCGCCGAGGATGGCGTTGGCGGTGCTACCCACGCCGCTCTGCAAGGGAAGGAACTCCTTCGGAATGCGTCCGGCGTGCATCTCTTCGACGAGGAACTCTGCGGTGAGGTATCCGATGCGGTCGGTCACGGGGTCGCTGTCCTTGAAGGCGCGGGCCTCGTCGGGAATGTTGCATTCTACGACGCACACGAGCTTCTCCTTCGGTACGACTACGTAGGGCACACCGATGCGGTCGCCAACGTGCTCAATGGGAATAGCCTTGCGGTAAGGCGGGTCGAGGGGTTCGTACACGTCGTGGATGAACTTGGCGTTGGGGTTGTGGAACGAGTTGAGTTCCAGAATCACCTTCTTGGCCAGGCGTGCAGCAGTAGGCGAGATGCCACCGGCAGCGGTCAGGAAAGCGTGATATTCGTCGCCACATTCTTCAATGTCGCACACTTCGAGGATGGCCCAGTCAACGTCGCCGTAGAAACCGTAGCGCAGTTCCTGTGCCATATGGCTTAGGTGCAGGTCGTTGTAGGGAATCTCTCCCATGTTGACATGCTTGCGGAAGTCGGGGTTGGTGGTGTAGGGCGCGCGGTATTTGATAGCCTGAGCGGCGGCGAGGTCACCGTCGGTAGACTGTCCGGTAGATGCACCGGTGAAGATACCCACTTTGAATTCGCGTCCGGCCTCGTGCTCCTTGACAGCGATCTTGGCCAGTTCCTTTGTCACAGCCTTGGCAACACCAGCGGGCGTGAAGCCACTCAGTGCCAAGTTCTCGTTGTGCTTGATCAGCGCTGCAGCTTCTGCAGCGGTCATACGTGTATATGCCATAAAGTTTGATGAATGAGTTGTTTATTACTCGGCAAAGGTACTGCAAATCGGCGGGATGGCAAAATTATTGAGAGTTTTTTTTGCGCATTCGCGAATAATCTGTATTTTTGCAGCGGAAATGAATGCGGAGAACTGCTGAACTCGGCTTTCTTGCGTCACGATGGGACCCGACCAAGGTCGAGCCGCTCTACTTGCAGAGAACTTATGAAACACCTAAACAATATGGAAAAGAAGAAAATTGTAGTACTGACTGGTGCGGGCATGTCTGCCGAAAGCGGACTGAGCACCTTCCGCGATGCCGACGGACTGTGGGAAAACTATCCTGTGTCGCGCGTGGCTACCCACGAGGCATGGGAAGCCGACCCTGTCTTTGTGAACGATTTCTACAACATGCTGCGCTCGAAGATGGTGGACAAAAAGCCCAACGAGGGACACTATCTGGTGAAGAAACTCGAAGAGCAGTACAACGTGGTGGTGGTGACGCAGAACGTAGACAACCTGCACGAACAGGCGGGTTCGACGAACGTGATCCACCTGCACGGCGAACTGATGAAGGTTTGTTCGAGTCGCGATGTAGACGACCCACGCTACATCCGCACCCTGGAGGCTCCCAACCTCAGTGTGGCTCCCGGCGAGAAGGCTGGCGACGGCTCTCTGCTCAGACCCTACATCGTCTTCTTCGGCGAGGGCGTGCCCAACATTTCACTGGCTGCTCAGGAGGCTCAGGAGGCCGACATCTTCGTCATCATCGGCACTTCGCTCAACGTCTATCCTGCCGCCGGACTGATGCACTACGTGATGCCCGGACGCCCCATCTACCTCATCGACCCGAAACAGGTGAATGCCGGATCGAACGTGCACCACATCATGAAGGGCGCATCGGCAGGAATGAAGGAGCTGTGCGACATCCTGATGAAGTAATGACTTCAGTAGAAACACGCTACAAAGGAAAAAGAATAATCACCCTACCATGAAACTTACAAAAAAGGAGCTCTACGGAGAGCTCCACGACTACCTGCTGATTCTGGTCGGATTGGTCAGCTATACCATTGGCTGGACGGTGTTCCTGCTGCCAAATAACATCACCACGGGTGGTGTGCCGGGTATCAGCAGCATTCTCTATTGGGCATCTGAGGTGCCCGTGCAGGTCACCTTCTTTGTCGTCAACGCTGGACTACTGTTGCTGGCGCTGAAGATTCTCGGGCTGAAGTTCTGCCTGAAGACCATCTACGGTGTGGTATCGCTCACCATCATCCTCTCCATCTTCCAGTCGTTTCTCGGCGACACCCATCTGCTGAAGGACCAACCCTTCATGGCCGCCGTGCTGGGTGGCTGCTTCTGCGGTATCGGCATTGGTCTGGGATTGAGCTGCAACGGTTCTTCGGGCGGTACCGACATCGTGGCCGCCATCATCCATAAGTACAAGGACATCTCGCTCGGCCGACTCATCCTGATGGTAGACTTGCTGGTCATCACGAGCAGTTATGTGGTGTTGCGCGATTGGGAGCGCGTCATCTATGGCTATGTGGTGCTCTTCATCTCGTCGTTTGTGGTCGACCAGGTGGTGAACTCCGCCCGTCAGAGCGTCCAGTTCTTCATCATCAGCGACCGCTACGAAGACATCGGTCACGCCATCAATACGGGTGCTCACCGCGGATGTACGGTCGTCAATGCCACAGGCTTCTATAGCGGGCGCGAGACGAAGATGCTCTTCGTGCTGGCCCGAAAGAGTCAGAGCCCGCTCATCTTCCAGATCATTCACGACCTCGACCCGAAAGCCTTTGTGTCGCAGAGTGCCGTCATCGGTGTCTATGGCGAGGGTTTCGACCACTTCAAGGTGAAGCATAGCAAGACGCCCGTGCAGAGGCATGAGGAGATTAACCAGGAGCTGTAGCACGGGGAGTTGGTCTGCGGTTCGGTGCGCAGCTCTTGCTAGCAGGGCCGTTGTCGTTGAGGCAACGGTTTATGCTTCTTGAATGAAAAACAATCCTGCGTGTCCGATTGCTTCGCCATCGCAAGCCGTGATGAAAAAAATGCGCGAAACGCGATGCGGTGTCAGATATTTTTCTTACCTTTGTCAAGTCATTGAAGACTTCTGCTTGTTTGGAATCGCAGCACAAAGGGAAGCGGCGGTCTGATGTGGCATGACGCTGGGCGACGACGAGTTGCTCAGGCTGTTATCGAGAGTGAGAGCATCAAGTGCTGCGGAATTAAGTTAGACAAAGAGAATGACGCGTATGAGAAGATTGATTTTTAACAGTTTGTTTTGCTTAGTGCTTGTTTTGGTTCCTGCCGTATCGTATTCTTGCAAGCCGTCGGAACCCACCCCGACCGTGCCCGCCGTAGGAACGCTCACCGCCTATTATGCTACGGAGTCGTTTGATGCTCCGATGGGATATCCAATCAAGAAAGGTCAGCTGATATGCGACTCCAACGACCCCCTCAACCGCATCGTGGAGGGCGATGCGAACAACTACAAATATGAGGGCGACGACGGTGGCGAACTGTATTCGTACATGATTCCGAAGTCGAAAGTGGAGAAGAAGACCTTCACGATGAGTCAGTTGCGTTACACCGACGTCGGCGATAGGGCTATGTTCGTGTCGGAGAAAGGCCGTAAGGCGTGCATTTTCTGGTCGAAGGCCAACGGACATCAATACTTCAACTGGGACGGATCGGAAGAGAATCTGCCAGCACAGGACATGCTCAATGAGTGCTATGTGCTGAGTGCTGAAATTGGCACGGAAGAGACCGTTCTATTCGAGGAACAGCTTTGCGAGAGGCGCGGTTGCATCGAACTCTATTGGGAGAATCGCTTTGCTATGGGCAGCACCGACCCCAACTACTGCCGTTATCGCGAGGGAAAGATTGGTTTCATCGAGGAGAACTGGTGCAATGCAGAGGGCTGGGAGGAGAGCAAGTCTGCTTGGAACGACAAGGGCGAATTGCTCGTCGACCAGTGGCAGATAGCCGACATTGCCGATTACATATCCATCGCCTACATAGCCGATCTGAACGCCCTTTATATCGACGGCGATCTGTATTACAAGAAGTAAGAGAAAACTTATCTTTAAGGCCCTTGACGTTTTCGGGGCCTTAAAGATTCAGTGATTCAAAGCATGATGTCGTCGATGGTGGTGCCGTTGGCAAAACGGTCGAGGTCTACATATCCCTGTATGCCCTTGATGCGGCCACGCTCGGAATACTGCCAGATGTTGTATTTGCCGCGCCCTTTCAACACGGGTTCCTTCTTGCCGTAGCGGGCGATGAAGATGAAGTAGCGGTTGAACTCGGGTGCCAGCTTCTCGTTGTAGAAGCGATACTGACTGTAGAGTAACGGATATTTGCCGTAGTGCTTTTTCATCAGTTCCATAAATCTTTTTAGGTTCTTCTGCAACTGCTGACGGCTCACCTGACGGTTGCCCGTCTGTTCCACGTCGACCATCGGGATGAGGTCCTGCTGGCTTTTCTTCACGTGTTTGGTGAAGAGGCGGAACTGTTCTTCGGGCGATTTGTAGGCTCGGAAGAAATGATAGCTGCCTACGCGCAAACCTGCCGCACGCGCTTCGGCCAGGTTTTTCTTATAGTGTTTGTCCACCACCGACGCACCCTCGGTGGCCTTGATGTAGACAAACTGAATGTTGCGGTTCTGTGCCACTGTCTTCCAGTTGATGCGGCCCTGATGTTTCGAGATGTCGATGCCGTTATAGCCCGTGGTGGAGTAGCCACTTGCTGTCGTCGAGGTCGATTTGTTGAAAGGATTCTTGAAGGCAAGAATCAGGGCGAGAACGAGCACAATGCCAAGACCGATGTACAACCGGCGTTTCCACTTCCGACGGGCAGAAGCAGTGAGTTTGGGGAACAGGTCGAAGAACGATTTGCTCGTGCTTCGCTTGCCCCTGCCTGTGGAGCGGGATCGGGTACTTTTCGTCGTACGTGTATTCTTCTTTCTATTGTACTGGTTCGTGGCCATTGCGTTTACGGGATCGGCTGCCTCCTGACGGCATCAGCAGACAACCGGTTCTTAGTGATTAATAATAGGTTTTGGTCATGTGGTAGAGCTTCTGCAAGCGGTGGGAAGACGCGCTTGAGAAGAAGTCGCGGGCATGCGACGATTTCAGTCCCCAGAAGCTTTCGCAACTACGGCATTGATGTCCCGGACGGCAGTTGCGACACTGGTACGACCTCGTGATACGTACGATGCAGACGATGCCCTTGGCCGACTCGTTCTGCTGGATGCGCGTATACTGGTCGTTCTTGGTGAGGGCGAAGGCGTAGAGACCGACGTCGACATAGCGGTTGTTGCCGCCCAGCATCGGGAATTCGTAGCGAATGTAGGCGTCAGGCGTTCCGGTCTTCGAGAACAAGGTGAGCGAGGTGTGCTCGGCGTTGTTGAGCGCCACCACTCGATCGTGCATCGGCTGCAATAGCGAACCGCCCTTCTGTGCACCGTTCAACTTCTCGAGGAAGCTGTTCCACGTGGCGTTGATGGCCGTTGTGGAGCGTTGTCCGAGTGTGCTGGCGGGGAACTGTGCGCCGTCTCTGACGAGTGTGGGCAATAGTGGTTGTGAAGTGCTGCGGATGAACGAAGCCTTCACGTCGTGCTTGCCCACCATGCGGGCCCATGCCTCCGCCAGTTTGATGCAGTTCCATGCGTTGTCGCCCTGTCCGAGTACCCATGGTACCAGGCGCGCCTTGAAGTCGTCGCCGTCGAAGAAGCGGTCCATGCGCAGGCTCGTCAGTTCCGGACTGATTTCCTCGAGTCCGAAGTTCTTCTGGTCGGCATCGAGCTCACCCTTCCTGATGAGTGCAGCAAAGGGATTGAGGTCGGTGTAGAAGTCCTTGTCGTAGCTGGTGTCGTAGAGATAGGCCAGCCAGTCGGTGAAGGGATGGTCGCGGGTGTCGGCGTTGTCGCTCTCGCCAGCCTTCTTGAACTTCAGCATCTGCTTGTTGTCCAGTTCGAAGAAGTTGCTGTTGCCGTTGAGGGGCATCGTGGTGACCGTTGAGCCATCGACGTTTTGTCCCGTCATAGCCAATGCGGCAAGCGCCACGGGGTACACGTCGTCCGAGCGTTGCAGGAAGGTGGTGAAGTTGCATCCGCCCCAGTGGCTGGCCGACTTCTTTGCCCATGCATAGGTGTTGCGCCCAAAGAACGTCACCTTGGCCTTGCGGTCGTCCCAGCTGGCAGGTCCGCTATAACGGCGCGGATTCTGTGTGTCCATGTTGAGCAGCGATGGTGTGGCCTCAACAGCGGCGAGTGCCACCATGGGTTTGAACACCGAGCCTATCGACCTTCGTGAGAGTGCCGCGTTGCGAGTGGTCATGCGCAGCACGTCGGGGAAGTCTTTGCTGTCGAAAAGTGTGTTGTAGAAAGGCGATGCCAACACGTTGCCCGTTGCCAGATCCATGATGGTGACAGACATGTCGTATTGTTCCTTTATCTGACTTGCAGGCTTGGCTTGGCTGATGTTGCGCTGCAGCTGATGCAAGTAGTCGACGACATCTCTCTCAAATTCGCGCGAGAGCAGCGGGTCGATGGAAAGCTGCACGCTGTCGATGTTGTCGCGGTTCGACAGGTGGCGCGAGAGACCTCTGAGCATCTGTTGCGTGAAGAGGTCGGTCTGCTCGGGCGCAATGATGAAGCGGCTGGTGCCCGTACTGGCCTGCACGAGGCACGAAAGCACACGCGAAGGGTTGTCGCGTTGCAGAGCAAACTCGCCCAACTTGTGGTTCTGCTGGTCGTAGACGATGAGTTTCATGCCGTTGCGGAACGCGATGAGCGGTGGTCGTTGTGCTCCCGTGGTGGTGGGCTGTATGGTTTGTGAACGACCGTCGGCCACAACGTTGATGGGAGCTGTGGGCGATATGAGAATGCTGTCGTTGGCGTAGCTGATGAGGAAACTGGCCAGCTTGGGCCTTTGCGCCTCTTCGTGAAGCTCGATACACACGGCATGTGCAGCGCTGTCGCGGAACGCCTTCAGGTAGTAATCGTAGTAGTTGATGGGCTGCCATGCTCCCTTCTCTCCCGAGGCAGGACCCGTCGCCATCGTGCCGTCGTGCATGATGGCGTGGAAGAAGATGGGGCTTTCGCGGGTGAGTCTCTTCTGCTGACGCAAGGGCAACACCGTGTTTCCGTAGCTCAGGAAGATGGCGTTGGAGTCGGTGAAAAGGCAGTTGTCGTTGGCAAAGATGGTGCCCGTCCAGGGATTCTTTGTCAGCGTGACCTTGAACATGGAGGGGATGAGCGTGATGGCTTTGATGTCGATGGGCTTCACGCCATTCTTCGTGCCCGACTTCGATGGGCTGATAGTCATGCGGAAGAAGGTCTCGCCCTTCTCTTGCTCTTGTTGGCGGAGCAGTTGTGGCAGACGGCTGTTGAAGTAGAACACCTTGAGGTCCGGATCGCTGATGTACTCGGGATGAATGGCCACCAGACGCAGGTCAGCAGCTTCGATGTAGGCCTTGTGCTCTTCACCGTAGGGCAATGCAAATTCCAATGCCTTGTAGCGTTTGTTCAGACTGTCGAGACAAGTGGCCTGAACGCTGGAGTCGACCACGGTGACCAGCTGTTGCAACAGCATGTTCGACTTCCCCACGAAGCCCTCGTCGTCGCTGAGCTGACTGGTGGGGTCGTAGAGGTTCTGCTTACTGGCCCGCCCCAGTTCGGTGCACCCTTGGAAGAAGGAAAGCAGGAAGGCGAGCAGCATGATGAGAAAAGGGATGCCCGCCACGAGGAAAGGCCGCAGCGGTATCTGCTTGTCGTTTTGCAGGTGTTTATCTATTCGTGGTTCGTTCATTGAGTATGGGGAATAGAGAAATGTAGAATGAAGGACTCATGCACGCGGCTTTGTCAATAGGCGATGATGGTGCCGGCAGGCAGTTTCGACTGTACGTATTTCACCACGCGGAGATAGTAGCGTGAGTCTTTCGTGGTGAGTGCGGTGGAGTCATTGCCCATCAGTTCCTTGTTGGGGATGTCGACCACGATGCTGTCGTCCACCATGATGCTGCCGATGCGGCAATCGCGACTGCACACGGTGGAGAGCAGTGAGTGGTCGCTGGCAAACGTCAAGGTGTCGGTAACGGGCGGTGTGGTCTGTTGTCCTTTCTCGTTGACCATATAGACCACTGCTTTGGCAGGCTCAGCTTTCGGCGTGGTGGCACTGGTGTAGTAGCGCTGGTTGAGCAGCAGCAGATCGGTGGTCTTTGGGAATGAGAAGTTCTTCAGACTGAACGTGTCAATCTTCACCTCGCTGATGTTGTCCCAGTCGGCAATGTCGGCCAGTCGCACCATCAGGTTGCCTTGTCCGTTGTCGGCCCAGTGTATCGAAGTGCCGCCTGTCTGTTCTGCCGTTTCACTACCCGACAGCAACTTGTACAGACCCATTCCACCTAGCGTAAGGACTGAACCCACGATGAGTCCGCATGCCAGTGCGGCAATGAGTTTGAGGCTGAAGCGCGAGGATTTCTTCCGGAGCGCCTTATACTGTTTTTCTAAATCGTTTGCCATATTCTTGTTTCGTTTTTTTAATGAATTGATGAAAATCTCGATAATGGGCAATGCGCCTTCCGACCGCATCCTCTTTACAGTAGCGGCCGTTTCGGTGTAGGGCGAAGTGCTGAAGAGTTGTGAGAGACGTTCGGAAAGGAGCACGAACACGTGCGGACAGCGTTTCTTCAGCGGTCCGAGGCGCGACCATTGTGCGGTGTCGAGCAAAACCTCTCGGGGCAGCAGACCATCGGCCGAGAAGAGCACGTCGTTGGCAGCAGGCAACACCTTCTGAACTACGAAATCGTGCCACTGTTTCGGTAGTTTGCTGGCTTGCGCAAGCACAGCCTCACAAGCTGCCAGCGTGTCTTCGCCCTTGCGTTGCAGCAGCAGTTCTTTCAGTGCTTTGGGCTTTATCTCGCGCAGCGACAGCATCTCCACGTCGTCTGGAGCATTCTTCATATTCGCCTTCGCCAGCAGCGACACCACCTCGTTGATAGATGTGAACGACGTCGCGTCGACGGCTTTGCGAATCCACTGCTCCACCAGCTGACGATGATGGGGTGCCAATCGCTGAATGTTCTTTGGCTTGTAGACCTTCGCCGGACAACTGAAGGCACTGGCGGGGATGAAGGGACAGGCCTCCATGAGGGAGACGATGTCGCTCAGGTTCTTGAGCTGAGGCGCCACATGCCGGCTGAAAAGGTCTTTGAAGAGTGTCTGCACGCCCGTTGCACCGAGCCGTTTATTGTTGGAGTATATCTCGTACCATTTCCTGATGCTCTCAGGCGTTGGGTTCTTCGTGTTGGCCGCCAGCAGGTTGGCGTCGAGGTTTTCCTTCAGTTCGGACGTAAGACCCTCTTTGAAAAGGAAGGAATAGCCGCCCTCCAATAGAAATGCAGGCAGTGCAGCGCGTTGAATCTGGCGGTGCTCATCGTCGCCGTAGCGCATCACGCCCAGCAGCGGCTCGCTGAATCCGTTGAGAGGCCAGCCGATTGAGGTCTTGCGGCAATAGGCTACCCACTGCTCTCTTGTCTGCGCATCCATTCGTTGATAGTAGGCAGCGAACTGTGGCCAGCCCGTCACCTGCAGCTCGCCGAACTGTCGTCCGAGCGCAATCCATATAGGCCATTCGGCAGCGGTGAGGTCGGCAGGTGATTTCCGCGCCACGTCGACAGCCTGCCGCAGAGCGTCGAGCGAGAGCAGCGGGCCATTGGCACCGGGCAGTTTGACAGCCTGGAGCGCGTTAAGTGACACGGCGTCGACCACGGGTGGAGTCGTCACAGCTTTCTCCCACGACATGGCGATGGCGTTAGAGGGAATATTGATTTTCGAGTCTTCGTCGTAGACCATCAGGAGCACGTCGTCGAGCACGAAGGAGAAACGGTCGTCGATGCAGAAACCGAACGTCGCATAACGCCTGAGTTGTAGCGGCAGACTCTCGATAGCCGTCAGCAGCACCGTCAGTTCGGGCGCATTGAAAATGCCGTCGCAGCGGTAGTCCTCGTCGGGAACTGGCATCGAGAGATACAGTCGCTGTCCCCGAATCAGGGCATTGATCAGCTGTCCGGCCAGTGCCTCAGCCTGTCGCGACAGGTATGGATGACCGCAGGCAATGTCGCGTTGCGCCTCGGTGCGTCCCTTTGGCATATTCTCTATGCGGGGCATCACCGCGAAAAGCGACGTGAGCGAGAAGTCGATTGCGTTCATGTCGTCGCGGCTCACCTCGTAGCCTGCCCGGAATGGGTAGTTACGGCCCATGGCCGAGCTCACCACGTGCGAGCCTTGCACATGGATGAGTATGTATCTGTCCACATCTTTATAATACCGCCACACCAGACTGGCATGTCGGCTCGACAGCATTGGCGGGTTGTCGAGAAAGATTCCGCTCACGTCGTTGGCTCGTTTGCTGAAGCCTTCAGAGTAGAAGAGCGTCGTGTCGCCAATATTGTCGTACCGTGATCCGGCGGCGAACTGCGCTATGTGAATCGTTTTATTCATTGCCTAAAACATTTTTGTTATTCATTCCTTTTTTCCATTTATCCCGTTCGACAGTCCGTAGCGCCCCAGGATGTCCTTCAGCAGTTGCAGACTTCCGAAGCAGAGGTGCTCTGTGCGGGAGCAGGCCAGTTCCTTGGTGAACGACCGCAGTTGGCCGTCGTCACTGTTGTAGAAGCGCGTCACGTCCGACGGGTCGCTGTGATAGAGACGCAACGACTTGTCGATGGGCGTAGCGGTGAAGTACATGTACGGAGGCAGACCGCCTTGCGATGCCTGTTCGAAGATGGGTGGCCAGTTGAACAAGCGCTGCTTCAGGCGCCACCAGTAGTTGCGTGGTTCGGCAGCGTTCAGCAGGTGCCAGAAGGCATGTCCCACTCCGTCGCCGATGCTCTGCATGATATGTCGGCGCACGGCATCGGTCATATTGACGAGCGACGACTGCATCTCGCCTCCTTTCCGCAGCCCCTGACGAATCTCGGCTTCTGCCCTTTTGTAGAGCGTCTCGGCGGGACCTTCCAGCGGTGCCTTCAGTAGTTTGTCGGCTTCTCTGAATGCCAGATAGACCGAGGGCGTGCGTCCTTCGACGCTACCTACCTGTTGTGCAACCGTTTCCAGCAGTTCGCCTACGCCAGTGGGAGCCGACAGACGGTCGCAAATGATGATGTCGGTGGCCGTCTGGCACACCATCAGCGAATAGAAATCGTGCAGAACTCCCCACGCCTCATACTCCTGGAGGTCGAGCGAAAGCCAGCTTGTGATGCGGTTCCACTCATTGCGAATGGTCAGCAGCAGCGAGTCGGTGTTCAGTTCCGTAATATGCTTGAGCAGCGCCTTCCCGCTCACCTCCTTGCGCTTCAGTTCGATGAAACCGTTGCTCACGAGGTTGTTGTAGATTTCCTTCCAGTCGAGATAGTTGCCCCTTTGGTCTTCGTTTCCCTGCATTGGCGAGGGAGGTGTCGTCGGGTAGGCAGGTTTGTGGGATGCACCCGTCACTATCATTTCCCTGCCACCTACAGGACTTCTCCATTCGCTCACCGTGAACACGCCTTTTTCCACGTGCTCTATACATTTCTTCAGTTCGAAGAACATGCCAAGTTTCTTCTTTCCTCCGTCGAACACCTCGCCCGGGATGTTGAGGAAGTCCACATGCAGTCGGCGCAATGCGTTGATGCGGAAGGTGGCGCCGTAGTGGTTTCTTGGCCGGCACGCATAGCGCTCAGTCTGCTTCATGCCGCCCGTATCGCCGTTGAGTGCGTCGTAGAAGAAGGCGCCGAAGCTGCTGTGGGGATAGCCTGGTTTCACCGGTTCGGGCACAAAGCCGAGCTGGCCAAAGGCATGAATCATGTCGAAGAGCAGATAGCTCTTTCCACTGCCTCTCGCTCCAATCACCGCAAGGCGCAGGTTGTTTTTCCCCGCCCCGTAGAAGGGTAGGTAAGACATCAGCCTGGTGTATTCTTCTTTCGTCATATTCTTTCTTTAGTGGCTTAAAAGCATTCAGGTCGGTAAAGTCACAAAAGACCTTCACGACCCAAAGGCCTATTCTTCTCCTTCCACAATTCTGAGCAGCGATCCTTGTTCGAAGTTGCCCAGCTTGTGCTGCGTGAGAATGTCCATGCACAACTGGTAGCTACCGAAGCAGGCGTGCGAGAACTGTTCGTGGAACCGATACACATGACCGTCCACTTCGCGACTGAAGTCGTGGGCCACTTGTCCACGTTCTATGTAGTTCTGGTAAATCTCGTAGTTCTGCGTGATGGGTGTGCAGGTGAAGTATACATGAGGTACGATGCGCGACCTGGCGTCGTTGTTTTCCTCGGGAGTCTTACCCGTCTTCTGCAACAGTTTCCTGAAGGCAAGTCCCTCACCGCCCAGACGAGTAGTGATGTGGTTCCTCAGGTCGGCAGCCATGTGGATGTGTCCATCGGCGCCATTGAGGTCTACCAACAGCTCGGTGAGTGCGTCGGGATCGCTGGGAATGCCCTCAAAGTTTGTCTGCTCGTCGGCTGTTGGTAGTCCGATGAAATCGCAGAACTCGTGCTTGGGAATGTTCAGCGTGGGGTCTATATGGTGTAGCATCGTGTAGTTGAACAGCGAGTAGATGGCGTTTCGGCGCCCCTCTGTGCTCATGGTGCTCAAGGTTTCGTTGTAGAGTTTCTGATAGGCTTTCTCCTTTTCCAGCATCAGGAAGTCCACGTTTCTGAAGGCCAGGTAGACATTCTTCTTTTCTGCTTTTTCGTTGCAGTCGTCGAGGAACGATTGCAGACCATCGGCCAAGTCGCCAAACAGCATCTCGCCTTCCGACGGTTCGTTCTTCGTGTAGATACGGTCGCAGAGCACGATATCGGAAGCGAGTGCGCAGAAATGGAAGAACGTGAAACTGTTATCGTAGAGCTGTGCACGGAAGTCTGTCGCTGTGAAAGGCAGTTCCGACAGCTGCTGCGACTGAATCATATCGTATATCGTCATCATGATAGAGTCGGTATCGTAGAAGAAGAACTGCCGCAAAAGCTTTTTACCGCTGATCTTCTTTCGGCTTCCTTGGACGAAGTGGAATCCCGATGAAGTCAGTTCGCCGAAGATTTCGTTCCAGTCACGGTAGCGAATGCGAAATGTCTGGTTGCCTCCTGTAAAGGTCGGCGTGGTGACAGCTTCCTCTGGTCCTGCCACTACGGGCTGTACTATCAGGCGTTCCTCTCCGCTTGCACTTTCCCATCGCGACACGTAGAATTTCTTCTTCATCTGGGCAATGCGCGACTTCAGCATGATGTATGCCTGAAGACGTGAGATGCCGCCGTTGTCTGCTTTGTTGAATATTTCACCAGGGATGTTGAGAAACACCAGGTCGTGCTCGTCGCGGCTGTTGTTGTAGCGCATGGAAACTCCGTAGAAACTCTTCTGTGAGCAGGCATAGATGGGTGTTCGTCCGGTGCCTCCATATTCGTCGGGCGAGTAGCTGCCGATGTCCTTCATTGGCAGAAATGTCCCTGCAGGCATGCCTTTCATCGGAAAATCCTTCAAAGGTGAGGACACTGCCGACATGCTGCTCAGCGATGTTATGATGTCGTTAAGCAGGAACGACTTGCCGCTCGAAGTGGTTCCCACGACAGCAAGGAAGATGCGCTTCCGGTTTCCCACCTGATAGCGGAAGAAATAGCGCAGACGCTTGAATAGTTTTGACTTCATATCTGAGTGTTTATTGTAACTTTCTTATTGGGTTTCACTATTGTTGTATTCCACATTCTTCTGCCTGCACGACACGGTGGCCATGAATGCCAGCAGGATGGCGCTTTCGAGCGCTTCGCCCACCGCATCGACGCCATAGCCGGGAATCAGTCGGCCGGTGAAGGGCAGCTGGTCGATGTACGACAGGTATATGTAGAAGCTGGTGCCTATCCACATGAACACGGCCAGCAGTCGCCATTGCATGGCTTTGGTGAGCAATGGCCGCGAGGTGTCGACGAAACCGATGGAGAACTGCATGACCAGCCACGCCAGGAAGAGCAGCATGACGAAGAACACGACCGTCGTGGGCACGATGCCGTAGGCACCGAAGAAGGCGGCGGGCATCGAAAGGTCGTTGAGCACCACGGGCGACTGTCCGGCGCTGATGGACGGATGGAGGAAATGGGTGTCGTTCGACAGCGGATTGCCCCCCTCGTGGTTCTGCATGTAGTGACTCATGATGACCATGAACTCTGCGTCGCTCTCGCTATAGCGGTATCCGTTGCGTTGCAGGTCGTTGAAACTGGAATAGAGCATCACGCGACGGGCCAGTCGGGCGTAGTTCACTTTGTCGGTGTTTATCACCCAGCTGCTGACGAAGGGCAGTGCTACCACGATAGCGGTAAGAAAGATGATGGCGATGCGGATGTTGCGCTTCTCGGCACGGGCGGCCTTCTGCAGGTTGCCGACGAACGCCCTCGGGCGGTCTATCAGGAAGAAGAAGGTGACGAGGCACATCGCGAATCCCAGGTAGTTGGTCATGTAGCCATTGTCGCCCACGATGGCCGCTCCGATATAGGCCATCGAGATGAGGAGCATCGAGCAGAAACGCACCATGCTGCCCGAGGCGTCGTTGGGCGTATATTCGTAGACTTTCGAGAGTGCTCGGGTCAGCCCGAGGATGACGATAAGCGAGATGAAGGCGGTTCCAAAGTTGCCGAACTGACTGCCGATGAAGGCGAGAGCGGCGAGCAGTAGCAGGTGTCCGGGAGAGAGCGCGTGCAGGGCCGTCTTCACCGAACTGACGATCACCAATCCCAGCTCACGCAAGCCATTGATTATTTTCCACTTGCTCTTCTTCGGCGAGGCTGGCTTGTTCGGCGAAGTAGCCTTCTTCGGGAACAGTTTCTGCCATAGGCCCACTACCCAGCCGTTGAACGTGTCTGCCCACTGCTGCCATTGCTGGTTGAGCTTTTCCATTGGCGAGGCGACTCGCTGTACCGTCACCGTACCCTTCCTGACGGGATTGAACACGCCCCAGAACACGTCGACAACCAGCCAGGCCACCAGCACAAAGGCCTCAGCGAAGAACAGTGCGTAGGGGACAGAGCGGTGGGTGTCGTTGATGCCGTATTGCGAGAGCCATTCCCAAGGCAAGATGGAGTAGACCTCCGAACGGAAATAGGAGTCGATGGCGTGCTGGCTGTTCTGCGGATCTATCGCGAAGAAGAAGGTGTAGACCAGACCTATCGTCAGCAGACAGCACAGTAGCCAGCTGGCCAACAACTTGAACCGCTGGCCCGCTACATGGCGGAGCGGCGAATTGAACAGCATGGCCAGACTGAAGAACAGCAGTATGGCGGTGGCTGTGGCGGTGGGTGTGATGGCCGTTATCTTTTCGAAATAGGGGTAAGTATAGCTCAGCTTGAGCGCGATGAGCGATTTGCAGGCACTGAAGACGAACGCCCCCAGCACGATCAGCGTGAGATAGGTGGGATAGTGCTCCAGAAGCCGGCTGTTGTAGAGGTTCTTCGGCATGGGCTTCCCTATGCCCAGGAAGGCGGGCCATTTCCAGCCGCCTTTCTTTTTCGTTCGCGTGCTGTTCTTGATCTTCACCGGACTCAGCGGCGACCATACGAGTAGCAGCAACAGCAGCGTGACGATGGCTGGCAGTGCCAGATAGCTGAGGTAGAAGGAGAAGCCGATAAAGCCGGCACGGCTGTGCAGCACGTGCTTGCCCGACTGCAGCAGCAGCGGCTCGCCACCAACCCTGGGGAAGAGCGGCCACGACGGTGCCGTTATCGCATAGGCGTGCTGGGCATTGTCGCGCAGCACGATAGAGTCGTCCTGATGGAAGAACTCCAGGTTGCACACGTCGAAGTTGATGGCGTTGGAGAACGCCGGCAGGAAGATGTCGCTCTTCGACGGGAACGCGTTGTTGTTCTGCTTCAGCGTGATGGTCTGACTGCTGGGTTGCGACACTTTGCGGAGCGAGTCGGCTGAGGCTACGAAGGTGATGGGCTTGGGGAAGTTCACGAGGATGCTGCTCGCCGTCTCCTCGTCGCCCTGTACGCCCTGCTTCGAGAGCATCACGTGGCCGGCACCCCATTCGGTGAGTTTCACGCTGGTGCGCAGGAAGTGCCTCACGCTGTCGTCGATGAGTGTGGTCAGCTCGCTCACGTTGAAGAACTGCACCTTGCAATGTCCCTTCTTGTCGCCGTCGGCAGATGCCGTACCCGAGCGGGTGTACGATACTGTCGTTCCGTTCTCCGTCAGCTGCGTGCGCTCGTCGAGGATGACGAGGGCGATGGAGCCGTCGGCAATATGGATGAACGATGCCGATGAGCCGATGCCTAGCTGCTTGCCCTCGGGGGCGAACAGATGGAGCGGAATGTCCTTCTGGTCGTCGAAGCGCTTGCAGTACTCCCAGATGTCGGCACCACTCAGCGAGAACGTCGCCTCGGCGTGGCTGTTGCGGAGCGTGGTCGTCAGCTTCTGGTCGGCACTGTTGCGAATCTCGTGTCGGTTGGGGTTCTCGTTGTTGATCTTGAAGTATTGCAACGAGTCGTGATACTGCTCGTTCACGTGCCAGGCGAAGCCTTCGTCCGTGGGTTCTACGATGAGGAACCGTTGTGGCACGTTCGAGTAGCACACGTCGCTATGTTCGCCGATAGAGATGCTTTTCAGGTCGTGGAACTCGATGCTGTCGATGGTGGTGACCACCGACTTCTGCACCTTCGACGCCATGTAGAGACACAGGGCGAAGGCAAGGGCGAGGAGGACGGCACCGACGGTGGCTACTGTCCTGAACGAGAAGGGCCTGTATGATAGGAAACTGAAATGGTTGAGCATAGATGGATATGGTTGTTAACCGCCAAATGGTGACGATGAGTATTCATGTATTCTGTCGAGGGCGTTGTTCAGTTGCGAGCGTATGTCCTCGTAGTCGGTCGACTTGCGCTCGCTGATCTGCGCGAGCAGTTGCTGTATGGGGTGTTCGAGCCGTGCCAGCGACTGTGTGTTCTCGTCGCGTTCGCCGAAGATGAACGACAGGTCGAAGGGGAAGAATCCTCTCGACTCGCGCTTGGCGGCGATGAGCTGCTCCACGCTGTCGGTCAGACAGTTGGCATAGCTATGGCATGCGGTGGCCGGAGCCCGTGCGATGGCCTCGCGCAACGAGTGGTCCGAGGTGAAGGGATAGTCGTTGCAAAGCGTGCACATATTCTCCACTTTCTCCACGTCGGCGAGGCTGCGGCAGTTGCCCAAGGTGTTCAGCAGGGGCTTCACCGTATTGAAATAGGCATTCAGATAGCCCGCGTATTTGGGCAGTTGCGAGTGGCTGGCGGCAGGGTGTTCCTGTACGTTCTGCACCAGCAGGTTCAGCTGCTGCAGGGTGTGTTCTTCGCTGGTCCACGATGGTGAGTCGAAGAGTCTGCTGGCCTGTTTCGACAGCATTTCAGCCATCACCTTGGTGAGGGTCGAGTCGCACAGCTCGGCGTCGGTCTCGCTCACTAGCAGTTCGCCGTCGGCCGTGTGGATGGTCCGCTCGGTGGAGAGGTCGGAAGAGAGTCGCGTGTAGACAATCAGCAGCGAGTCGAACGGAGTCTGCTCCAGTCGCTCTACCTCGCCCAGGAAATAGATCTTGAAGTTGAAGGGCGCGAGGGTTGTCTCGGCCGAGCCTCCGCTGGGGAAGATGGCGTGTCTGACAAACGACGCGATGCCTTTCTGACCACCCTGTTGGGGACTGAAGAAGAGCTGGTATGCACTGACGAGGACGAAGGCCGCGATGAGTATCGTCAGCAGGGCGTTCATCTTGGTGTAGAGCCAGCCGAGCAGGTTCTGCACGGGTTTGCATCTGGGCAGCAGGGCGCGGCTGAAGAATGTTCCGGGAGCGTCGTTCTGCACGATGGCGAAGTCGCCGAGCAGGAACTGACCTACGCTGAAGCCGATGGGCAGGCTGCCGTCGTCCATGCCCTTCTCGTCGTCCGACGAGGCCAGCGGCAGGATGTGATGGCGCAGACAGAGGTTCTGCACGTAGTTCCAGAACTGGGGCAGCGATGTCGTGACGAGCGTCTGGGCGCAGGCCGAGCGGTACGTCTGCGGGGCGTTCATCAGGTCGGTCTTCATCACCATCACGTAGATGCCCTTCGTATAGCTGATGTAGTCCTCGTTCTCGAGATACCTCAGCACGGGCATCAGTCGCTGCACCTGCATGTGGAGGTCCTGACGGCAGTCGATGCAGAGTAGGTGAATCTGGTCCTGCGTCCGCTCCAGCTCGATGTCGGGCAGCCCCGTACCCGTCAGCCTCGCCTCGATGAACGAGAGGTGGTAGTCGAGCGACCACCAAGCTTTCTTGTAGCCAACGCTATGGATGGTTTGTTGATCATCACCATCATCGGGCAGCAGCACGGCCGACGACGTCGCGAAGTTGGGCGACCCTGGGCTGTCTGGGCGCATGCCAGGCAACGAGAGCAGCGTGGCGATGGCCAGCGATTTGCCACATTCGGGGCATCCCCAGAAGACAATCTGCGTGGCATCGGGGTACCGTGCTTCGGCGGATCCCTTCGGCAACGTCGCAGGGGTCTGCTCGTGTAGCAATGCCTCAGCCTCGTCATTCCCAAGGAGCGTGGCGAGGTTGGCTTCGGTGATGTCGCCCTGTGCCAGCATCTGCTTGATGCGGGCCGAGGTGTAACCCTGCGGGTTGAATGCTATGTCGTTGATTGTTTTCAAGAATGTATTCTGAATGTCTTCTGTGAATTTTCTATGGGTCGTCCCGTCTTCCTGATGCGGAGCGGTGGACGTAGTGCGACGGTTGTGGTGTCGCTGCTTTGCAACGCTTCTAGATACTGGCTGAACACCTGCGTGTCTTCGCCTTTATAGATGACTGCCGACAGCTGGTCGTATGTCTCGGTCCACGACGTCTCGGCCTCCACGAGGGCGGAGAGTCCCAGCGGAGTGGCCACGCTGAACACGTCGGTGGGCCAGCTCTGGCTGAGCCATTCGGCGCGCTGACTACGCACCGAGTCGAGGTTGGCGGGCAGAAGTCGGCGCTCCAGACTGCTCACCAGTGCGCGCACCTTCTTCCTTTTGAACTTGTCCTTCCGCAGCTGCTTCTCGTAGTCGTCGATGCGCTGGTGGGCATAGTCGTTGTAGATGGAGTCCATCTGCAACAGGTTCTCCCTCGTATGGTTGATTTTCCATTGCAGCTCGTCCTGATGGTTGTACACCTGGATGAAGCGTACGAGCGGTATGATGCCTACCACCAGCAGGGCTCCGATGCCCATCCTGGCGATGGTGCGGCGCAGTTTGCTGTTGCCCAGACTGAATGGCGCCTCCCGTTTGCACAGGGCATAGATGCAGAGCCCCATGCCCACGGCCCATGCCACCGAGAGCAGCACAAAATAGAGAAACTGCCCTTGCAGCAGATATGCCATGCCGAGGAAGGCGAAGTAGGCATAAGTCAGCAAAGCCAACACCGATAGCAGCAATAAGAGTCCCGTTACGATACGATTTTGCATTTTCGACATTTGAGGGCAGGGATTATAGCTCGCCAGAACCTTCAGAACGAGTCCCACCGACCATGAACACGGCAAAGATACGAATAATCGGCGTAACAAGCAAACAATCTCGTTTTTTTATCGAAACTTAACTATCAAGGCGGGCTGGGGTCCCTTTCCACAATGCATCTTCACCTCGCCAACCTCCGTCTCTTCCTTGCAACAACTTTTAACGCTTCGGTAGCCAGTTTTTAACACCATAATTTAAAAATTCTGCGTTACAAAATCCGAAGCTCCGAAAAGCGCTATTCTCAGCGATTAGGCGTAAAACGCTAACTGACAATTAGTTACAAATTCACCGACAAAAATTTTCGCATAAAACATCAATTTTCATGCAGAAAAATCTAGATTTTTTTCACCAAAAGCGGCAGTTTCGATGAGCAAAAGCGGCAGTTTAGGTCATCAAAAGCGCCAATTTCGATGATCAAAAGCGGCAGTTTTGCTCAACCGCCTTTTCGATTGTAATCTACGAGATAGCAAAAAGGGGATAGACATGTGGGTAGTTTTATGTTAAAATTTTGGCGGATTTTGGGGCCGAAAATTAACAGTTCGGAGAGTGAGGTTTGTTAAAATATGTACAATTTCCCTATATTCTGCCCATAAACCAATCAAACATATTTCCTTTATCAATTACGTATATAAAAAGTCTTATGTCTCTGTTGCTATAATACAGAAATTTCGTACCTTTGTGGACGAATCAACAATAGGGTGAGTTGTTATCCTTACCTTTTTACGTTGTGATTAGCTAGAAATTTCGTACCTTTGTGGACGAATCAACAATTGACAGTGCTTTGATAAGAAAGGAGGCAGGTTGTGATTAGCTAGAAATTTCGTACCTTTGTGGACGAATCAACAATATTCATTTGTACACACATATCGAAAGGGATGTTGTGATTAGCTAGAAATTTCGTACCTTTGTGGACGAATCAACAATAGGCCAAGTGGCCACGTCGTCGCAATAACCGTTGTGATTAGCTAGAAATTTCGTACCTTTGTGGACGAATCAACAATCCGTCACTCGCCCTAGAGGTCGCTTGAGCAGTTGTGATTAGCTAGAAATTTCGTACCTTTGTGGACGAATCAACAATAAAGCAAGACCAAATCCGCAAGAACGAGCAGTTGTGATTAGCTAGAAATTTCGTACCTTTGTGGACGAATCAACAATAGTCGATTTCTCCATAATTGTTTGTCGTATGTTGTGATTAGCTAGAAATTTCGTACCTTTGTGGACGAATCAACAATTTGAACTCGGTGAGAAGCTGCTCCCGATAGGTTGTGATTAGCTAGAAATTTCGTACCTTTGTGGACGAATCAACAATTGTTGCGGTCGGGTTATAAAGTGCGAATCGGTTGTGATTAGCTAGAAATTTCGTACCTTTGTGGACGAATCAACAATTCGACGGGGAACTGGCATTGCCGGCGGTGGTTGTGATTAGCTAGAAATTTCGTACCTTTGTGGACGAATCAACAATTGATGCATTCAAATTAAGATATAAGGATAAGTTGTGATTAGCTAGAAATTTCGTACCTTTGTGGACGAATCAACAATCCTTTTTTTCATTGATATATTTTTCCTTTGGTTGTGATTAGCTAGAAATTTCGTACCTTTGTGGACGAATCAACAATCGCTCGCTGGCGAGAACGTAGAAGACTTCTGTTGTGATTAGCTAGAAATTTCGTACCTTTGTGGACGAATCAACAATTGGTCATCGGCAAAGGGCGAGGATGACGCCGTTGTGATTAGCTAGAAATTTCGTACCTTTGTGGACGAATCAACAATGTTTACAATGTTTCAAACGTTGAAATGTTTGTTGTGATTAGCTAGAAATTTCGTACCTTTGTGGACGAATCAACAATACGACTGGCGCACACACATAATCCCAAGTGGTTGTGATTAGCTAGAAATTTCGTACCTTTGTGGACGAATCAACAATTAATCTCACCTGCGGCCTTGGCAACGCCAGGTTGTGATTAGCTAGAAATTTCGTACCTTTGTGGACGAATCAACAATCATCATGTAGGCGGAAATCGCATTTTTTCTGTTGTGATTAGCTAGAAATTTCGTACCTTTGTGGACGAATCAACAATGAGGCGGACGTGGCGGCGGTGGCCACACAGTTGTGATTAGCTAGAAATTTCGTACCTTTGTGGACGAATCAACAATAGATTTGTCGATCATTTATAAGTTTCAAAAGTTGTGATTAGCTAGAAATTTCGTACCTTTGTGGACGAATCAACAATTTTGACAAAGTGATTAGAGACTGTGGGCTAGTTGTGATTAGCTAGAAATTTCGTACCTTTGTGGACGAATCAACAATAAGTTTGTTTCTTGTCATCATTGAGATTTAGTTGTGATTAGCTAGAAATTTCGTACCTTTGTGGACGAATCAACAATTTCCATCATAGAGTATATGACATGCTAAGAGTTGTGATTAGCTAGAAATTTCGTACCTTTGTGGACGAATCAACAATGGCTTCGGCTTCGATAACGTGGCCTTTGCCGTTGTGATTAGCTAGAAATTTCGTACCTTTGTGGACGAATCAACAATACTTGCTCATGACCAAAATCTTGCTTAAAAGTTGTGATTAGCTAGAAATTTCGTACCTTTGTGGACGAATCAACAATAAAAAAGTGTTTAACCCTTTCTTTCACATTGTTGTGATTAGCTAGAAATTTCGTACCTTTGTGGACGAATCAACAATACCTCGCCATCGAAGCGGCACGGCGACATGGTTGTGATTAGCTAGAAATTTCGTACCTTTGTGGACGAATCAACAATTTTTACGCGAAGCTTCGCGGAGATCTCCCGTTGTGATTAGCTAGAAATTTCGTACCTTTGTGGACGAATCAACAATCATTACTAAAAGTAGTAGCATCATTAGAAGGTTGTGATTAGCTAGAAATTTCGTACCTTTGTGGACGAATCAACAATTGTTGATGGTCCTGCTGAGATTCTTTTCTAGTTGTGATTAGCTAGAAATTTCGTACCTTTGTGGACGAATCAACAATCGCAGCCTATTCAATGGACTGGAAGATTGAGTTGTGATTAGCTAGAAATTTCGTACCTTTGTGGACGAATCAACAATGCTGTTCGGTATGTGGCTGTATCACAGCCAGTTGTGATTAGCTAGAAATTTCGTACCTTTGTGGACGAATCAACAATACATGCCACTGTGAACATCGTGGAAAGTGAGTTGTGATTAGCTAGAAATTTCGTACCTTTGTGGACGAATCAACAATTGGGACAGCATCGTCAGGGTGAAGGCGCAGTTGTGATTAGCTAGAAATTTCGTACCTTTGTGGACGAATCAACAATCCTTCCAAGTCGCCTGCCTCGCTCATCCTGGTTGTGATTAGCTAGAAATTTCGTACCTTTGTGGACGAATCAACAATCACATTAACTCTGGTAGGTATCTTGTTGACGTTGTGATTAGCTAGAAATTTCGTACCTTTGTGGACGAATCAACAATACGTGTAATCTCTAAAAGCTTTTCAGATGCGTTGTGATTAGCTAGAAATTTCGTACCTTTGTGGACGAATCAACAATCAAGTCATCTATACCGAGGAAACAATTGGTGTTGTGATTAGCTAGAAATTTCGTACCTTTGTGGACGAATCAACAATTTTTGTCTGATATATCGTACCTTACCATTAGTTGTGATTAGCTAGAAATTTCGTACCTTTGTGGACGAATCAACAATTCGAACGGTTGTATAAAGCTACCCAAGACGTTGTGATTAGCTAGAAATTTCGTACCTTTGTGGACGAATCAACAATAATAATCACTATCATAATTTACAAAACTAAGTTGTGATTAGCTAGAAATTTCGTACCTTTGTGGACGAATCAACAATTTTTCTAATTTCATTTCTCTGTCTCCTTTAGTTGTGATTAGCTAGAAATTTCGTACCTTTGTGGACGAATCAACAATCGCAGGTGGGAACGATACAAGAGTATGCAAGTTGTGATTAGCTAGAAATTTCGTACCTTTGTGGACGAATCAACAATTGCAAGGAATTGGTCAGCGGTGCCGGACTGGTTGTGATTAGCTAGAAATTTCGTACCTTTGTGGACGAATCAACAATAGGATTTGCCTAACATATTGACTATGTGTTCGTTAGGAAGGATAATTCAAAAGAAAAATCGTCCACTTTGACAAGAAGATTTCACCCAAAAGGTGAAATCTTCTTTGCTAAAACAATTCTAGTTGTTGATAAGGTGCATTTGTCCGTTCTTGCTTCTTACAATAAAATACTTTTATGTCTGCAAATTGTTTATCTGTTATACACATAATAACAACATGTCCACTTTCAGGCAGCATTGATTCTACTCGTTTAATATGCACTCTGGCATTATCCATACTGGCACAATGACGCACATATACGGACAACTGGAACATAGTAAATCCATCTCCCATTATCCGTTTGCGGAATTCGGCAGAGGCTTTACGTTCTTTTTTTGTAATTGTGGGTAAATCAAACAAAACAACTACCCACATAATTTGATATTCATTCCATTTCTCACTGTTCATGCAAACACGGGATATGAAACCTTCCGTATTTTACCGTTAAAACATTTCGCCAAGCTTGCCGTTGTCTGGCTTACTGCGACCATCAGGGGGCTACGTTTCCCTTCAATCTTCACATCCAAGACAGGAATAACCAGAAGTTCACGTTTTAATTCAGTTGTTAATTCATCTGGTATTACCATCCTGTTACGTATTTCAACAATCAGTTTGTCTACAAAAGGACGATAAGGTTCCATAATATCATCAGCCAAACAATATGCATTATATCGGTTGTGATGATGTATGCCCATGATAGGAAGTAAACCACTTATCACTAACGCTCTTGCAACGACCGCCCTTAAGATTGCATAACCATAGTTTAGAAGATTATTTGGTGCTTCTCCTTCTCTGCTTCTGATAAACCCAGGTAAATCGGGAAAAATGTTTTTCCAATAATAAACGGCAGCTTGAGCTTCAATATTGTCGCTATCTCCACTTTTAACATTGCGAACCATAGTGAGTATGTTTTTAATATTGGCATCGGTGCATAGTTCTAATACCTTAGCTTGGTTTTCTATTTTTCGTTGTATGGTTTGCTGCCATAGTTGTTTCCTCAAAGGTAAAGTTGCTTCGAGTTGGCTTCGGAACCTTTCATTATAAATGGTATTTCCATGTAAAGGCAAAAGGAGTCCTGTTGGCATTCTTTTGTCATCACATGTAATCAATGCCGCTTTATTGTCTAGTAAAGCTGTCATCAATGCTTGAGTAATTGTGATTTCCTTATGGTCTAAAACAACGACACCGATGTCTTCAATAGGAATAGTCTTAACTAGCTTTGCCCGAAGATTCTCTATATTTATATTCTTTTCTACTTCAGGCAGTTTGATGACTAGTTGACCATTCTTTAAAGACAAGTATGCCGGATTCCCAAAATAAAGCGTTTTTTTAATCATTGTCTACTGGATGATTTTGATGATGCGCCCTAGCCTGTCAATTCTTAACTTGCAACATACATTCTTAATCATTTTTTCGTTCCATGCTCTTTCTGCCTTGTTACCTGACCCCAGTTCAATAGCTTTGACTATTGGAGTGGCAACAAAACTCGGGATGAAGAAACTCTGAGGACCATTAAATGATACAGCCTTGTAAATAAGAGCAACATCCAACTTTTCGTTTTCACTTAGAGGGCTATTATTCTCCTTGATATACACCAAGTCGTTGGGTGAAAGGGTAAATAGAAGCTTTCTACCATCTGGTGTCACCTCATCGGCAATGCTCATATGAGCTTTCATTCTTTCGACAGCTATTCTAAACGGAATTGTTTCATAAGACCGTTTATTTTCATCATTTACATATATTGCATAGAACAAATTCGTTCCATCAGCAGCTTCTACGAACTTTGACCTTTTCCCTGAAGTTTCTCCTATAGCAAATTTCTTTCCCATTATTTCCGTATTTCTCACCGAATAGATAGGTTTATGTGGTTTCCCACCATTCAACTCTCGAATGTTTTTGTTCATTTCCATGATACCTTCTGGAGAGAAAGCGTTTTCGGGATGTGCCTTTCCTTTATCATCTACGTATCTATGCAAATGGTTCAATAGGATTTTCTGAATGCCGGTGTCGGTAATGGTCTTTATTTTCTTCTCGTCGTAGCTGGTGTCCAGCAAATCTCGACGAGCCGACAGCTGCTCTCTCTCGTCGGAGAAATAGTAGGTTTCCACTTTCGAGATATCCTTTCCGTTGAGTTTCCATTCGCGGTCTTTGAAGTATTTGGTGATGGTCTTTGCATCGTAGCGTCCGCCATACTGCCCGATAAGTTCCCGAATGGCTTTCTTTATTTCCTTATCACATATCCGTTTCCAATCGTTTTTCAAAGCTTCTGCAAGCCTAATAGTCCTGACAAGTTTCAGATTGACAGCTGCCGATACAGATGCCTTGTGCAACGACTTCCTTATGGCCCAAGAGTCGCCAGCCGTTTGTTTTACAAATTGCTTTTTGCCATCAACATATTTCTGGTAATGGTTATTAATCTTGTTGATGACACGCAGGTTCTGCTTGAACGATACAATGATGCTGCTCAGGGCATTGTAGGCATCCTGTGTGAATGTTTCCCAAGGTTTTGTAAATTTCCATTCTCCATTTTGTTTTGTGCAAAGAACTCTCTTCAGGGCTTCACGATTCTTCACACCTTCGGAACCCGAATAAACGTTATTCAGATAATTGATGTGGTTGCGAGTGGTGAGTGCAATGACGAGTGCATCCATAGCATGATGGCGATGGTCGATACGCTTCTTCTGAAAACCTTTGGAGATGGCTACAGGCACCGACGTCTGGAATACCCTCTTGCCTTCAATCATTCGCCACTCTCCATAGTCGTGTGTTCCGGTGATGCGGTTGAGCCTTTCAAAACGCGGATATACAATCTGATTCCACACATCATTGAGCCCCCAGTCTTTCTTCAGCACTGTAGTAACCTTTCCGTTTAGCGGAACGACGTTCTTAGAGACAGGTTCTTCGTCGTCTTTTTCGTTTCTAACCAGATTGGAGAGGATGTGCATGATTTCGCGTGAGATGTAGCGCGAATCATTCATCTGTCGGTTAACGAAGCTTTCGGGCACATCTTCCAAGAGTAGATTGTTCATCTTCGCCTTGTTGCGTGAATAGTTGTCCTTGATGAATACCTCGTATTGCTCAGTCTTCAGGATCTTCAGGCCATTGCCAACAATCTGTCCACCGTTCTTGCGTATGAACTCATAGCCGAGCATATTGCTCTTCAGCTGGTTTACCTCGCTTTCGCAAATCACCTTGTTGTTGAGCGAGTCGTCGTAGTAGCGCGCTTTGGGGATGACATGCTCAATCTGATAGTCGTCGGTGAATAGTCTGGACAAAGGAATGGGCTGACCAGTATAAGGTGAACAATAATGCTGCTCAAGCCACAGCTTGTATCTTTCTATCTGCTTGTGTGAAGGTCTCTTTGAAGCGTCGGTTTCGCGGAATCCCTTCAGGATTTCCCTTATCTCGTCATCGACTTCAGCAGAATTCAGCACAGCCTCTTCGTAGATTTTCATCTTTTCCTGATGCATTGGTGAATACGGACGTACATCTTTCACGCCATAGGTGGGGTCGGTGAACTCCTGTAGCAATGCACGGATGCGTAGATTTGTGTTCTCGTTGTCACTAATCTTTGCCAATGCCCTCACGCGCTGGTCCTTGGTTTGCTTCATCTCGCGTCCCAATTCGATATGCACCTCATCGATTTTTCCATAGGTTTTCCAAATATCCCTTACTACACGGAGGGTCTCTGTAAGCACTTGCTCAACAACAGGGTTGCGCAGGGTGCCTTGTTTCAGGTTTTCTAGAAGATAGCGGTCTATGTCATCTGGCTTAGTCCATCGTTTTTCTTCACGGGCTTTGTCACCGTATACTACATATAATGCCAGCCATAGCTCCATGAAACGGAAATCGGATAGTTGGGTCAGCCTTATAGCTCTCTCCCTTATTCTTTCCATAGTCTTTCCGTTTTCCACCTCTTCATTTATGATGGCAATGATGCGTTTTTTCACTGATTCGGGAATGGCTTCCTCATTCCAATATTTTCCGCATCGCATAAGTGGCAATAGTTTGCTGATGGCTTTCTGCGAA
Organism: Prevotella sp.; assembly: GCA_024681705.1. Classification (GTDB taxonomy): domain Bacteria; phylum Bacteroidota; class Bacteroidia; order Bacteroidales; family Bacteroidaceae; genus Prevotella. The sequence goes on along the minus strand of JAILAI010000284.1, from coordinate 17,829 downwards.
TATGAACCGTATTCGGCTTTGAAAGGTGGGGTGTTGCGGAACTGATTACAGAAGTCTTCCTCATTGGCAGCTATGTTCCGTGCAAACGAACTCAAGGCTTTATCCAGTTGTATGCGGTCGTCAATAGAATAAAGAATGTGCCAAAGCTTGAAGAACTCTTCATCGGTCAGCGTCAACGCCTTGTTTACTTTCTTCAATCGCGACAAGAGCAGATAGCGTGTTTCATTGCAAGGATACTTCTTGTCTTCAACATAGTTCCATCGATAATTGTCAAGTTCGTCTTTCTTAATTCCGAATCCAGGATACTTCAGGAACGTCTTCTGGTCGATTTCTTTCTTGTCGTTGAGCCATTCGTAAAGTGCAGCGATGTCGTCTTCCGACTTAATGAATTCGGAAGTGCAGTTGTAGTCGATGCACAACTTGCCGTTCACCTCGCGTTGTTTAGCATAGATTTTCAGATTTCTGACGAACTGCCACAATCTGAATTCTTGGAAGATGGGATTCGACTTCGTGATGCATTTTATCACCTTTGGCTTAATCTCGCCTGTTTCTTTATCTATATATGTATATGTTTCGTACGGACAATTACTAATAAGGTATTTTTTACTCTTTAACGGACGCTGATAGAAAATGATGTCGTCAACAATTAAATCTGTGAACGTCTTTCCTTCCAACGATGCACGATGGGCTTCGTTTTGGTGATAAAGCTCATTCACGCACTTCTCATACAACTCGACGCTCTTTAACTCTGGATGGAATTCAGCTTGTTTGTTCAGAATCTTGATGAGTTCATCTTTGTAGAACTTGCGCTCGATTGTTCTGACAAAATTCCCTCGTACTTTATCGCTCGGAATGCTCAGAATATGTTGATATATGTATTCTCCAACAGTCAGGGCGCTTGTTTCAAGGTCGGCTTCTGTTTTCTTTTTGAGCAATGTCCAATCTTTCTCGTTGTTTACAATACGAGCAGAGGGTTCAATGTCGGTACGTTTCTGTCCATCTTTGTCCAATTTATAGGACACAATTAAATTTAGTTCGTCGCCAATCTCATAAGGTATTTGCCTGCTTGTTATGCCTTTCTTGATGCCTTCTTCGAAGACGACAATGTAATCGTGTTGGTCTTTTCGCCTTTTGCTTACGCCAGCATCTTCAATATCAACAACTTTCAGATGTTTGTATTCCTCCAGTTTTGAGTCATCGCCTTCTTCCTCCATTCTCTGGTAGTAACCGCGCTTTGTATTGAAATTCATGATAATCCATGCGAGTTCCTCACGAGATATAGCTTGTGTAAGTGCCTTTTTGCGGAGATAATAAAGACACCAATCATGTGGTATCAACTTACCTTCATTAACCAATTCCGGTTGGTGTAGGGCGAAGTCAGCGACCATTTCATTGAAAGATGACATAAAAGCAAACTGACGTTTTCCGTATGCATCTTTCTTATAAGGTAGCAAGGGAATTGTATCGCTCTTGAATTTTCCTGGATGTTCCTCAAAATCTATTTGTTGTCTGTATTCCTCTGGAAGGAAACCGAGGATGTTGAGTACGCGGTGCAACCGCTCTCTGCGTAGCTTGCTACGCTCGTAAAGTCTACGTGTACCTCGAAAGCCTCGACGTTTTGCCATTTGTGTTTCGAGCGTACCCTTCTCGAAATCTGCAAGTACGTCTGCACTCATCGGGATAATCCTACTTCCTATAGCAGTTATCTTATGTTGAGTTTCATCAATTACAGCCCAACCTATACTATTTGTTCCTAAATCTAACCCTAAAATATGTCCCATAGCTCGTAATTTGTTAAATTGATGTACAAAGGTAGAAAAAAACTCTCAATTACTTGCATGTTTGATTATTTTTTATTTATTTTGCACCAAATTCTAGCTAATCACAATAAGGATTATTCCGTTGTGAAATCATTACGGGTGGGGTGACTCACCCTTTTTCTTTTCCTTTCCCCTTTTCCCATCGAAAAATGCTGCTAAAATTCTTATTTCTTAATTCTTCTGCGTAACTTTGCAGCGGAAATGCTTATAAGAAGATGAAAAGAAAGCAGATACTTCTGATTAATGATATGGCTGGTTATGGAAAGGTGGCGACGGCGGCGATGCTTCCCATCTTGTCGTATTTCGGACTCCCCACCTACAACCTGCCCACTGCCCTCGTCTCGAATACACTCGACTACGGCAAGTTCAACCTCCTCGACACCACCGACTACATCTGCGGCGTGTTCCCCGTATGGGCGGAGCTGGGCTTCTCGTTCGACGCCATTGCAACAGGTTTCATCGCCAGTGAGCGACAGGCAAAAGTGGTGGCCGACTACTGTCGTGAGCAGGCGGACAAAGGGACATTCATCTTCGTGGATCCCATCATGGGCGACGACGGTAAGCTGTATAACGGCGTGACACCGTCGACCATCCAAAGCATGCGGCAGATGGTGAGCGTGGCTCATCTGATATTCCCCAACCTCACCGAGGCATGTTATCTGACGGATACTCCTTATAAGAAGGAGGGCATCACATGGGCTGAGGCCCGACAGCTGGTCGACAAGCTGCGCGACATCGGCTCGCGCTCGGTGCTCATCACGAGTACGCCCGTAGACGGACAGACCTCGGTGGTGGGATTCAACCACCATAAGGGCGAGTACTTCCTGCTGCCCTACGAGGAAATACCCGTTCACTTCCCCGGTACGGGCGATATGTTCTCGGCCATTCTCATCGGTCACCTGCTCAACGACGAGCCCCTGAAGTGGAGCACGCGGGCGGCGATGGATGCGCTCTACAAGCTGATAGACCTGAACAAGGGTAACAGAGACAAGAACAGGGGAATACCCATCGAGCAATATCTGGAGGTGCTGGCGACCAGCCCGAGGGAGGAACGCGCCAACGGATAGTGGCCCCATCACGATAGCAATCAGAATTAAAACGCCAAAACTCAAAATAAATGAAGATAGAATATACTTGCCCACGTTGCCATTACCAGTTCTCGTCTGAGCGCGATGCCGCTACCGAGGGGGTTGAATGTCCCTGTTGTATGAACATCATCAGGACGCAGCCGTCCAATCCCTATGCTTCGCCCGAGACGCAACAGCCGGATGTGCCGACGACAACGCCCGACGTCACCATACTGGAAGAACCCGTCATTCCGCCATATCCCAATGCGCCGACTTACGAAGAGCCGGAAGAGCCGTCGTCGGTCAAATTCATCAAGAGGTTGGCCATCTTCGTGACGGTGCTCGCGTTGGCAGGGGCTGCTTACCTGTTTTATGACGGTTCGCGAGTAGGAAAAGGCAACGATAAGAAGGTGCTGGGCACCACGCTGGCGGCGTATTTCGAGAAGAACGGCTACGATAAGCTTTCGGAATACTTCCTCATTGACATCGACGGCGACGGAACGGAGGAAGGCGTTGCCAACAACAACACGCGACTCGTGGTGTGCCAACAGAATGGAAGTGAGCCTAAAGTAGTGTGCGATGAGGCTGTTGCCGAATGGATGTGGATAGAGGATCAGGGCATCTTCGCCGTGTTCAGCGACAGTAAGAAGAAGGGCGATGCCAGTTGGATGCTGCTGAAAGACGGTGAGATGGTGAAGGACGAGACGCGTCCCCACTACCATTACAAGGGCAAGAAATACTATTCGAACACCGACGGAAAGGATATTTCCATCAGCAGGGAACAGTATTACGACATCATCAACAGCATCATCCAGAAATACACCAAGGTGGAACCAATAAAGGTGGACGGCGAAGAGAGCAAATAAGGCGCGGGGAAAGGAGAAGTTGAAATGAGTAAACAGAACATATATATAGGTAATGGTATTGCACGGTGCTGGTTGGTGGCGCTCGTGGCGCTGCTGTTTGTCGTGCCCAGTGCGGCGCAGACGATGGCGAGCATGAACACACCGAGCAATCAGGAATACATCGATAACCTTTTCAAAACCATCGAGCACAACGCCAGTATCCCGCTGGTGAAGTCGCGCAACTACAAACCGCTCGACTACTTCGCGAAGGCGAACCTCGCCGCCGATGCCACTTCGTGGGCCTCAGGACCAGCTATGGGCGGTCAGTTCGCGTATTCGGGCGTGCTCAACAGCATCGTCGTCAACGATCAGGTGTACCGTCTGCCCACCGAAGAGGAGATGGCCTATCTGGCGCCGACCATCGAAGGGCCCGATGCACCGACTTTCTACAAGAGCGGTAAGGTGCAGGTAATGGTCGAAAGGGTTTGTCTGCCTGGCCGGGAACCGTTCGTGTGCGTCAGCGACTACGTGGGGCGAGGCAAGGGCGTCATCTATGGTCTGCGTTTCCGTCGTCCGCTCGGCGAGGAGTACGAGAAATCGGCCAACGACGATATCTATGACCCCGTGGTGCGGAAGAATTTCGACTATGCCGATTGCCGTGCCTATCGCTACGAGTGGACAGGCAGCTCGCTCGTCATCAGCATCAAGCAGGTGGCGGCCAACGACGATGTGAAGAAGGTGAAGGACGTAGACAACGACCGCTGGTGGAGCAAGCAGACGGGTGCGGAGACGTTCACGCTGCCGGTGGTATCGGGCGGCGAGACCATCTATCTGTGTTCGCAGAACCGTTGTTTCTCCATCTCCACACAATCGCTAACACTCACCGACTACCGCGGGGGAATGGGCTACGCAAGACTCTACCAGAATCCGCAGGCCACCTACGAACGTGCCACGCGGTTTATGCACGCCAGTCTCTACGGCGAGAATCTCTATGTGGACGAACCCGTGGACGCCACTGAGGCAACGGCCGTGAGTTACAAGCAGGCCACACTGAAGGTCTACGTGCGCACTAATCCTGGCGCCTCGTCTATCAAATATGACGATGGAAGCACTTTCCCCTATGGCACCATTGACACGCGCAAGCTATCGGGAAACACGGTGCTCCATACCGTTTCCCTGAACAAGAACTACAGTGCTGAGGCCCGACGGATGAACTTCACGCTCACCGCCGATGCCGACGCCACACAGCAGTTGCACTTCACCTTCACGCAACCGCCGCTGGAGATTGAGGCCATCAACGACAGCATCCCCATCGACTATTGCGCCGAATCGAACCTCAACCACGAGGGCAACTGGATGCTCGACGATGAGATGCCGGGCATGTTCAACTTCAACGAAGCCATCAGAGAGGCCGACGTGAGCGACTACGACGACTTCCATCTGCCGACAATGGAAGAGATGGCGTGTATCCTGCCGCCGTCGGAGGTGTCGCTGAACCGGTCGGTTCACGAAATGAGATATGAGACCATCGAGTTCAACAACCGCAAAGACATCTTCGTCAACAGCCAGTATTACGGCACGGGTAACGGGACGCTCTACGCCTTGCGCTTCACCGGCACCGAGTATCGTTGTGCCTTTCGCTATCGTTTCCAGTCGGGAACGGGGCTCGTGGTCGACATCCTGCCGCTGGGCCTTAACCATCGCGACTTGGTCAACGCCACCGATATCGCCTACGACGAACTCTTCGAACGTAGCGATACCTACCTGTATGTGTTTCCTGCTTCGGGCGGCGACATGAGGTCGAATATGGGCGAGTGCGGAACCGTCTGGACGTCGACATTGCAGTCGTCGGGCAACGCTACGGCTTTCTATTACGATGACGAGGTCATCAAGCCGATGACGGTAGAGCCTCTTAACACCTATCTGGCGGTGCGTCCGTTCATAGGTCATCGGAATCTGAAGCTGGCAGCCGAACGCCAACCCGAGCCCGAGCCGGCATACGACAACGTCATTGAACCTGCCGACGACGCTCAGCCCGTCATCATTCCGGAGCGGAGCATCGTCCGTCCATCAACCACACGTCGCATCGTTCGGCCGCGCTCTTCTACAATCACGTCTTCCTCGAAGAACCGGAAGGTGCAGAAGAAGACCACTACCGCGAAGCCTCAGCCAAAGCCTACAACCACGAAGCCGCAACAGAAACCGACTCCCAAAAAGGAGGAGAAATCGGGGCTGCTCATCATCGACAAGACGAAATAAAACCATCGGAAACGTTGGTGCATTGACAAGATTTGGTTATCTTTGCAACATGAACATGGAAGAAATCAACAACAAGCGCGTGGCGGTGCTCCTTTCGGGGGGCGTCGACAGCTCGGTGGTGGTCTACGAATTTGCCCGGATAGGTCTGCATCCCGATTGCTTCTACATCAATATCGGTCCTGAGGAGGCCGAGCAATGGGATTGTACGGCCGAGGAAGACTTGGAGATGGCTACCGCCGTGGCGAGGAAATATGGCTGCCGGCTCGAGGTGGTGGACTGTCATCACGAGTACTGGGACCAGGTGACGCGCTACACGATGGAGAAGGTGAAGGCGGGTCTGACGCCCAATCCCGACGTGATGTGCAACAGACTTATCAAGTTTGGGGCGTTCGACGAGAAATGCGGTCACGACTACGACCTCATCGCAACGGGCCACTATGCGCAGACAGAATGGATTGACGGGCAGAAATGGCTCACCACCAGTCCGGACCCGGTGAAGGACCAGACCGACTTCCTGGCGCAGATAGAGCCTTGGCAACTGCGCAAGGCGCTCTTCCCGATAGGACATTATATAAAAGGTGAGGTGCGCGAGGTGGCTGAGCGGGAACATCTGGTGAACGCAAGGCGCAAGGACTCGCAAGGCATCTGCTTCCTTGGGAAAATCAATTACAACGACTACATCCGACGCTATCTGGGCGAACAGTCCGGAAAAGTGGTGGAACTGGAAACCGGAAAGCGCATTGGCGAACATCGGGGGCTGTGGTTCCACACCATCGGCCAGCGAAAGGGACTGGGCTTTGGGGGCGGCCCGTGGTTCGTGGTGAAGAAAGATGTGGAGCGGAATATTCTCTACGTGAGTCATGGCTACGACCCCGAAACGGCTTACAAACAGGAGTTTCCCATTCACGGTTTCCACTTCCTGACGCCTCCTGCCACCGATATGGCGCCTGAGGATTCGCTACCTGAGGACATCACCTTCAAGATTCGCCACACGCCCGAGTACCATCGTGCGAAATTGCTGAAGGACGACGAAGGCAGACTCTTGGTGAAGTCGGAGAAGCCGATTCACGGCGTGGCGCCCGGACAGTTCTGCGTGGTCTACGACAAAGAACACCATTGCTGCTTCGGGTCTGGCGAGATAACGGTTTGAAGCCTAGGTGTACCTTTGCCTATTGGGGAGCTATTGGTCAATGAACACCCTCGTCCTTGTTTACAGAGGAGGGACAAAGTGGGGTAATACTCCAACAATAAGGTGCGCCACAAATAATTGTGCGCAACGGCATTTGCACGATCTGTCGAGTCTGGCTCCAGTAAAGAGTTTCAGGTTGTTGCGTCGCCCTGTTGGTTTCACGGCGAGAAGACTTTTCCTTTATTGTATGTCTATTTTGTTTAACCTTTAATAAATATGAATTATGATTCTAACTACAACTCCCGACGTTCAGGGCTATCCCGTTAAGCAGTATCTGGGCGTGGTGACTGGCGAGACCATCATTGGTGCCAACTTCGTAAAAGACTTTATGGCTGGCATCCGCGACATCGTGGGTGGTCGCAGCTCGTCGTATGAGCAAGTGCTGATGGAAGCTCGTGAGTCTTCAATGAACGAGATGGCACAACGCGCCGCTCAGATGGGTGCCAATGCCGTCATCGCCATCGATATCGACTACGAAACCATCGGTTCGAACGGTTCCATGCTCATGGTGGCTACCAGTGGTACCGCTGTTATCGTCTAATCTTTACGGTCATATAAGACTTTTCCGAAAAAGACCTACCGACCTACCATCATACCCCTCAAACGCCTATAAACAAAGGGGTAGGTCTATGGTAGGTGTTGAGAAAAGACCTACCATTGACCTACCATATCTAAACCCTTTTGTGATAGGTATTTACGAAAGGTCATGGTAGGTCGGTAGGTGTTATACGCAAATTTAAAAGAAAAGATGTAGGTTCTACCTCTAATCAGGTTAAATTGGTGCGTTCATAACTCTAAAGCGCCCCTCTTCGTGATCTAAGGCGTCAATTCACATGAGTAAAATCGGTGCTTTCAAGGTGTGATTAGAGCGTGAAGGACTTTAAGAACGAGAAGGTTCTGAACGTTCTTAAATCTCAAAGAAACGTCAGGGCCATTAAAAAACAAAGGCGGGCTTCCAAAGGGAAGTCCGCTCTTTTGTTTTTTGTAGAATCACAATGATTTACAGAGCCTCAGCGAGGTCTGCGCCAGCCTTGAACTTAGCCACCTTCTTTGCGGGGATCTGGATCTTCTGCTTTGTGGCAGGGTTGATGCCCTCGCGAGCGGGACGCTCGTTAACGCTGAATGTGCCGAAGCCAATGAGAGAAACCTTGTCACCTGCTACGAGAGCTGCCTTGATAGCGTCTACGGTAGCGTCGAGAGCCTTCTTTGCGTCTGCCTTGCTGATGGCTGCGCCGGCTGCAATCTTGTCGATTAATTGTGCTTTGTTCATAACTCTTTTTTTAAATATTAAATTGACTAATAGTATGTTAACTCACGGAAATTCTTCGCAAATATAGTTTAAACAATTCAAAATGCAAACAAAAAAGTGAAAAAAGTGAAGAATTTAATGAAAAAAAGTGTGTTTATGCCGTTTTTTGGGCTAAATAACGGATATTTTTCGTAATTTTGCGCCATTATTTACAACAAACGTCATTACTGTTAGCACATGCGCAATATACCTACAGTTACCAAAAACCTGTTGATTATAAACCTGTTGATGTTTGCTGCCACTTTCGTTTTCGGAAGGATGGGCACAGACCTCAACGACCTGTTAGGCCTTCACTTTTTCATGGCCTCAGAGTTTCATGTCTATCAGTTGTTCACCTACATGTTCATGCATGGCGGATTGGAGCATATTTTCTTCAATATGTTCGCCCTGTGGATGTTCGGATGCGTGGTGGAGAACGTGTGGGGACCCCGTAAATTCCTGTTCTTTTATCTGGTGTGCGGCATCGGTGCCGGACTCACGCAGGAGATAGCGCAGTTCATCACTTTCTATATCGACGTGAACGCTCAGTTCCCCGGCTCGTCATTCACCGACGTGATGACCATCGGTCACAACTCGGCTTCTGTCCTCAACGCGTGGACCACGGTGGGAGCCTCGGGTGCCATCTATGGCATTTTGCTGGCCTTCGGTATGATTTTCCCCGAAGAGCGCATCTTCATTTTCCCACTTCCTATACCTATCAAGGCCAAATGGTTCGTCATCATCTATGCTGTCCTTGAACTCTTCATGGCCCTCAACCAAAAGGGCGACGGCGTGGCTCATGTGGCTCACCTGGGTGGTATGTTGTTCGGATTCCTGCTGATACGCTATTGGAAGCATCATCCTGGAAACAGCAATTTCGGGCAGGTGCGCGGTCAGCAGTTCTTCGAAGGAATGAAAAAGAACTGGGAGCGACGTAGTCACAAGAAAGCCGATGCGCCGAAACCCGACGAGAACCCCACGCGCCATGAGACCGATTGGGAGTACAACGCGCGGAAAAAGGCCGAGCAAGATGAGATTGACGCCATTTTGGATAAGATACGCCGAAGCGGATACGATAGTCTGACTGAGGCTGAGAAGCGGAAGCTTTTCGAGAACAGCAACCAATGATTATTGTGCGAAGATGCGCAAAAGCAAACTAAAGAAGTTTACGCAGCGAGTTATTGTGGCTGCCAACGTGCTTGCCATTTTGTTGCTCTTGTTGGTGGGACATGCCGACCGTTTCGACCCGGTCGCCTATCCCGTGCTCGCAACGCTGGGGTTAGCCATGCCCTTCGTGCTGCTATTGAACTTGGGATTCCTTGTCTTCTGGGTGTTGGTGAGTCCCCGTCACGCCCTCATTCCGCTCGCTGGTCTACTAATATCTTATGTACCCGTGCGCGCGTATTGTCCTATAAATATTCCCGAAGACCCTCCGCCAGGTGCGTTGAAAGTGATGAGTTTCAACGTGCAACGACTAGATAGCGTCGAGCGCGATGCTACCACGGGCAAGGTGCTCTCACGTCGGGGCATCGACTACATCGTGAAGAGTCGTCCCGACATCGTGTGCATGCAGGAACTATGGCCCGGACAGGAAGACGACGAAAATCTGCGCAAGGTCTACCCCTACATCGACGGCGTGCGGCGCAAGCCGAGCGGACAGCTGCTGGTGGTGGCCAGTCGCTATCCCATTGTTCACAAACGACTCATCAGATACAACGATGAGGGCGACGGTGCCGGAGCCTTCTGGATAGACTTGGGCGGCGATACCATCATCGTGGTGAACACCCATCTGCTGAGTAACGGGCTGGCCATGAGCGAGCGCCAGCAGGTGGACAGTATCATACGAGGCCAGAACGACATCGACGAGGTGCGCGACAACTCGAAGAACCTTTTCCACAAATTGGTGGAAGCCACACAGTTGCGTGCTCCGCAGGCCGATAGCATCGCCAAGTTCGTCAGGGGACAACGACGCCGTAGCATCATCGTGTGCGGCGACTTCAATTCGGGTCCCAACGCCTATCCGCGAACACGCCTCACCCGCGACCTCACCGACTGCTTCGAAGAGAGCGGAAACGGCATCAGCTGGACCTATAATCAGAACCATATCTACGTCAGAATCGACCACATTTTGTGCTCGCACGACTGGCAGCCTTACGCATGCCAGGTTGACAGCAAAATAAACGCCAGCGACCATTATCCAATCGTCTGTTGGCTCAAAAAGCAAGAGAAATAACAAAAAAATGCACTTTTGTGGCCTCGAAATTTCTTGATATGTAGAAAAATATGTAACTTTGCACGCTAAATTGCCGCATTTTCTCAAAAATGTGGCACTAAGGACGTATAGTAAGGCAAGCTCAACAGCTTCAACAACATGCGAGAAAAAATCAAATAATTAAATAATTAAACAAAAATGCAAAACAAAGGAATTGTTATTTGTACAGCCGTCTTACTGACGCTTGCAAGTATCTTCTACCTGAGCTTCTCGGTAGCTACAAACTACTATGACAGCCAGGCCGCCAAGATCAAGGACCCAGTAGCACAGCAAGACTACAAAGACTCTGTGAAGTATCTAGGCATTTACTCTTACCAGAAGTGCCTTGAGACACAGATCGGTCTGGGTCTGGACCTGAAAGGCGGTATGAATGTCATCCTCGAAATCAGCGTTCCCGACGTAGTGGAGACGCTGGCCGACCACAAGCAGGACGCCGCTTTTGTGAAGTCCATGACCGAGGCCAAGAAGGAAGAGGAGACCAGTCAGAGCGATTTTATCTCGCTGTTTATCAAAGCTTACCAACGTAATGCGCCCGGCCATCGCCTCGCAGAAATCTTCGCCACTCAGCAGCTGAAGGGCAAAGTGTCGACGCAGAGCACCGACAAGGAAGTGGAAGACGCATTGCGCGCTGAGGTGCAGTCGGCCATCGACAACTCGTTCAATGTGGTGCGCAACCGTATTGACAAGTTCGGTGTCGTACAGCCCAACATCCAGAAACTCGAAGGCCAGCAGGGTCGTATCATGGTTGAAATGCCTGGTATCCGCGAACCCGAGCGTATCCGTAAGTTGCTTCAGGGTAGTGCAAACCTCGAATTCTGGGAGACATACAATAGCCAGGAAATTACTCCTTACCTGACACAGCTCGACACTCGTCTGGCCAGCATGGGTGCTGGTGAGGAAGCTGCTGCCGACACTACAGCTGCTGCTCCCGCCGCAACTGAGAAAGCTGCTGCCGATAGCGCCAAGGCCCAGGGCGACAGCGCCAAGGCTGACAAGGCTAAGTTCGAAATCAAGAAGGACAACAAGGCTGCTGCCGACAATGATACCAAGGCTACAGAGGCTCAGCTCGCAGCTGCCAAGAAGCAGCACCCGCTGCTCGCCATCCTGCAGCTGGCTCCTCAGGGCAGCCTCAGCATTGTGGGTTATGCCAACGTTCGCGACACCGCTGAGGTGAACCGCGCCATCTTTGGCGAGGAAGGCAAGCGCATTCTGCCTTCTGACCTGAAGCTGATGTGGGGCGCCGCCGCTGCCGACGGAACCAAGAACATCTACGAGCTCTATGCCATTAAGTCGAGCGGCAACAACGGTCGCGCACCGCTTGAGGGCGACGTTATCGTAGATGCTAAGGACGAATTCGAGCAGCTCTCTGGTCGTCCTAGCGTGAGCATGTCGATGAACAACGACGGCGCACGCCGCTGGGCAGCACTGACGAAGGCCAATGTCGGCAAGGCTGTGGCCATCGTTCTCGACGGAGTGGTCTACTCTGCTCCTCGCGTGAACCAGGAAATCACCGGTGGTAACTCACAAATCACTGGTAACTTCACCATCGAAACCACTAAGGACTTGGCCAACACGCTGAAGTCTGGTCGTATGCCGGCTCCTGCCCGCATCGTTCAGGAAGAGGTCGTAGGTCCTACACTCGGTGCTCAGTCCATCCAGCAGGGTATCGTATCGTTCATCATCGCCTTCGTGCTCTTGATGATCTACATGCTCCTGATGTACAATGTCATCCCCGGCATGATGGCCAACTGCGCCCTGCTCATCAACCTGTTCTTCACGTTGGGTATCCTGACGTCGTTCCAGGCCGCGCTCACCATGTCCGGTCTTGCCGGTATCGTGCTGACGCTGGGTACTGCCGTCGACGCCAACGTGCTTATCTATGAACGTATCAAGGAAGAGATGCGCGGCGGCAAGGGCATCAAGGAAGCCCTCCGCGCTGGTTACAGCAACGCCTTCTCGGCCATCTTCGACTCTAACTTGACATCGTTGATCACTGGTGTCATCCTGCTTATCTTCGGTACTGGTCCTATCCGCGGTTTCGCAACGACTTGGATCATCGGTATCGTCTGCTCGTTCTTCACAGCCGTGTTCCTGACCCGTCTGGTCTATGAGAACCGCCTGAACAAGGACAAGTGGCTGCATCTGACATTCACCACCAAGTTCTCGAAGAACCTGTTGCAGAACTTGCACATTCCGTTCATGTCGTTCTACAAGAAGACCTTCATCTTCGTTGGCGTCGCCATCGTGGTGTTCCTCATCAGCTTCGCCGTTCGCGGTCTGTCGAAGAGCATCGACTTCACTGGTGGTCGTAACTACGTGGTGACCTTCGAGAAGGCCGTAGAACCTGAGGAAGTGCGCGGCATTCTTGCTGAGGCATTCCCCGGATGCAACACAGGTGCTATCTCTATTGGTGCCGATGGCAAGACCATCCGTATGTCAACCAACTACAAGATTGAGAGCAATAGCCCGACCGCTGACGACGAGGCAGAGACCATTCTCTACAACGCTCTGAAGAAGCACGGTCTGGTGAAGCAGGCCAATGTTGAGGCATTCAAGAACCCCGATATCCGTGAGGGTGGTTCCATCATCAGTTCTACGAAGGTGGGTCCGTCGGTGGCTAAGGATATCACTCACAACGCTATCTATAGTGTGCTCATCGCTCTGGTGGCCATCTTCCTCTACATCCTGCTGCGTTTCCGCAACGTTGCCTTCTCAGTAGGCTCAGTGGTTGCTCTGGCTGTCGACACGCTCATCGTGCTCGGTCTCTATTCACTGCTCTGGGGCATCGTGCCTTGGTCGCTCGAAATCGACCAGACGTTCATCGGTGCTATCCTTACCGTGATTGGTTACTCTATCAACGATAAGGTGGTGGTGTTCGACCGTATCCGTGAGAACCTCGGTCTGCATCCGAAGCAGGACAAGCAGTCTCTCTTCAACGAGAGTATTAACCAGACGCTCGCACGTACCGTCAACACCTCTATCTCTACGTTGATCGTGCTGCTCTGTATCTTCATCCTCGGTGGTGCCAGCATCCGTAGCTTCGCCTTCGCCATGATCCTGGGCGTTGTCTTCGGTACACTGTCTTCCATCTTCATTGCATCGCCCGTTGCCTACCTCGTGATGGGTCGTCGCATCAAGGAAGAAGCATAAGCAAACGCGCTGAAAATACATATCGAAAAGGGCGAGGCCATCAGTGGTCTCGCCCTTTTTCTGGTTCCTTTCGTCGGTACTCTGGTATTTCCATTTTGTCGATTAGCATTACGAAATTATTACTGTCCGCTAAACATATTTTTAGCTACATATTTACGACTTTTGCCGCTTGACAAGCCCCCTCAGACCTTGAAATGGTGTAGCATTCGTATTGTGTCGCACCTTCGGCGCTTGTCTTTTAGTTGTATCGCTATCAGGGGTTCCGCTTCGCTCCACCCCTGCCTGTGGTCTTGTCACCCCTTCGGGGTTCTTCCCTGCTCAAAGTCCCATGCTTGTTGGCCACAGCTCTAACATAGGGGGCTTTGTTGACCCCACCCCTACCCCTCCCCTGCAAGCAGGGGCGGGGAGTATAGATAGTGTTTGTTTCCCTATCAAGAGGGCGGAACAGAAAGAACTCTACATTATAATTACTGATGCTGCCTATAACTCTTCATTTACTCCCCGCCCCTGTTTACAGGGGAGGGGCAGGGGTGGGGTTGATTCCCCGACCAAGAGGATGCGCCATACTAATTGACGACTCATCACTCGAACATATTTTTAAGCGGACACCAATATTACGAAATGGGTCTTCCCTTTATCTTTTTTAACTATTTTCCCCGCCCCATTTGTTAAATTCTCAGGCCAAAAACGCTCAACTTTTTAACACAAAACTACCCACTTGTCTATCCCCTTTTTGCAATGTCGAGATGGCAGTCGAAAAGTCGGTTGAGCAAAACCGTCAGTTTCGATCATCGAAATTGGCGCTTTTGATGACCGAAACTGCCGCTTTTGGTCATCGAAACTGCCGCTTTTGGTGGCCGTTTTTCTCGATTTTCTTGCATAATTCGCGCAATATTATGCAAATAGATTGTTGGTAGTTTTGTAAGGTGTTGAATGTCAGAAAGTTACGCTAACGGCTTGTGGTTGGCTTATATCGGTGCTTCGGAAATGTTAGCGCAGAATTTTAAAATGGTGAGGTTAAAAATGCGGGACGCAAATATTAATGGTTGTTAATTTGTGGGTTCCCCGATACGCTTTCTAATTTTACCTTCTTCGAAGGGCAGGCTTGGCAACACTTGCCACACTTGAAACAGTCGGGGTGTAGGAAGCCTGATGATTCGCCACGGGCAATGTAAGGCGTGAGTTGCATGGGACAGACGCGGGCGCACGACTTGCACTTCGCATCACAGCTACCGTCAATGTGTATGCCGGTAAACGACTTGGGCAAAGGCTTTTTCTTAGGCGATGCCCAAGCAGCCAGAGTGCCTATCGGGCAGAAACTACACCACGTAAGTGGAGCATAGATAAATGAAAGGATGATGCCGATAATGGTGGTGATAAGTATCGTCTTCCAAAACACGCCACCCATGGCAGACCAGTCGCCCCAGGCACGATAGAATCCGATACCGAAAGATGCAAAGATCACAACTATCACGAAAAGGCGGAAACCGACGGTACGTACAAACGAAGGTATAGGGCGATGGGGAGAGTATTTGGAAAGCAGATGAAGAAACATGTTGCCACGTGGACATATATGTCCGCACCACCAGCGCCCACGCCAAAAAGCTGTCAGTATGGTGCCGATAATATAGAAAAGGAGCGCCCATCCCACAATCGGCCAAAAGAAGCCCAGTAGGATATAACCAAAAAGCAGCCAATAGAGTGGCTGATGAGGTGTCTCAAGATGGCGGTGGAATCCTTTTTGCTTCATAGTGTGATGTCAGTTTTGATTCTCGTTTGATAGTCATTCGTGTATGAATGAAAATCCATTGTTCACATTGCAAAGATAATGTGTTTGTTTTGTCTCGCAAACGATTTAGTCGAGACATTAAGAATGTTTAACGACCTGAAAACATGAACGGTGAATATGACGTTGGGAAATAGCCGAGACGGGTGGCTGGAATCAGTCCAAAGCGGCATCTGAATATGAGCGATGAAAGCGATATCGAAGAAAATCTTCGAAAAGAAAACAGTTTTTCTATCGGAGGAAAACTACTTTCGCGCTTTTTTATTATCTTTGCAATGCGAATTAGAACAGAAAGGTGGAGCAAGGAACATGGCAAAGAAGCAAACGCAGAATGCCGCAAAGGCCTTTAAGAGGTATCTGAGACTGGAGCGGAACTTCACGGCGAACACGGTGGAGGCCTACATGCGCGACGTGGAGAAACTGCTGGCCTACCTGAAGTCGGGCGACATCGACCCCACCGAAGCGCGGTTGGAAGACCTCCAGGCGTTTGCCGCTTCGCTCCACGACATCGGCGTGGGACCGCGATCGGCCTGTCGTGTGCTGAGCGGTGTGCGCACGTTCTACAAGTTCCTGCAACTCGACGGTTGGCGCGACGACGACCCAACCGAACTGCTGGAGAGCCCTCAGTTTGGCGACCATCTGCCCGAGGTGCTCTCGGTGCAGGAGGTAGACCAGATGGAGCAATCCATCGACCTGTCGAAGTGGGAAGGTCACCGAAATAGGGCCATCATCGAGGTGTTGTTCTCGTGCGGCCTGCGCGTTTCGGAGCTGACGACGCTGAAACTCTCCAACCTGTTTCTCGACGAGGGCTTCATCCGCGTGGAGGGTAAAGGTCGCAAGGAGCGGCTGGTGCCCATCTCGCCCAAGGCCATTCGCGAGCTGAACTTCTGGTTCGACGACCGCAACCACATGACCAATGTGAAGCCGGGCGAAGAGGACTACGTCTTCCTGAACCGACGAGGTGCCCACCTGACGCGCACGATGATTCTCATCATGGTGAAGCAGATGGCCCTTGAGGCGGGCATCAGCAAGACCATCTCGCCCCATACGTTGCGCCATTCCTTCGCCACAGCCCTGCTCGAGGGCGGTGCCGACCTGCGCGCCATACAAGCCATGCTGGGCCACGAGAGCATCGGCACCACCGAGATCTACATGCACATCGACACCCACACGCTGAGGGAGGAGATTCTGAACCATCACCCGAGAAACCGCCAGCGGAAGGACAATCCCGATGAGCACGAGGAACCGCAAACGTAATTATCTGCATTAGAACGTCTAAATCAATAAACCTATAGTTATGATTGGAGCAATTATCGGCGACATTGTGGGCTCCCGATTTGAATTCGGCGAGGCACCACAGCCAGGATTCCAGCTATTCACCAGCGAATGCGACTACACCGACGACACGGTTTGCACCATCGCCGTGGCCGATGCTATTATGAACGGAAAGAGCTATCGCGACGCGCTGCTCGAGTGGTGCCGGCGCTATCCAAACCCCATGGGAAGCTATGGCGGCCGCTTCTACCAGTGGATCAATAGCGACGATCCGCAACCCTATGGTAGCTTCGGCAACGGTTCGGCCATGCGCGTAAGCCCAGTGGCGTGGTTGTTCGACGACTATCACGAAGTGAAGGAACAGGCCGTGCTTTCGGCCGCTTGCACCCACGACCATCCCGAAGGGCTGAAGGGCGCCGAGTGCATCGCCACCCTGTGCTACTGGCTTCGTACCACACGCATCACCAAGATGCAGGTGGAACGTAAGGTGGAGAAGGAGTGGGGCTACGAGATTCCACCGCTCAAGGACATCTATCGCATCGGAAGCGTCGGGCATTTCGACGGGTCGTGCATGGAGACGGTGCCTTGGGCCATCCGTTGTTTCCTGGAGAGCGGAAGTTTCGAAGACGCCATCCGCATTGCCGTTCTGGCCGATGGCGACACCGACACCAAGGCTTGCATCACCGGAGCATTGGCAGAGTCGTTCTACGACATACCGGAGAAACTCATCGACAAGGCGTTCAGCTATCTGCCCAACGACATGCTCGACATCGTCACACAGTACTACGACATCATTGGCGAACGCATGTAGAAAAGACTTTCCGACGGAAGTATTCTACCCATACGAGAAAGGGGGCGTGGCTGTTTCATGCACCCAC
>JAILAI010000273.1 GCA_024681705.1 Prevotella sp. | reverse complement strand
GCTTCGGACTTCGCGATTGAAAATTTTTAAATCTCCGTGTTAAAACTACCCACATGCGATTCTAAAAAAATGTTATCGCGCAAGCGCTGATTGTGATTGTGCGAGATTGTGTTCTGGCAAAAGTTTCGGGCTAATAGTGGGCCTGTAAAAAAGAAAAGAGAGCTGCGTCTCCCGACGGGGCTCTCTCCCTGATGCTTCGTCAAGCATCATAATAACCTAAGAAAAATGTAATAAATATAACTTGTATTCTGTATGAAAACTTATGCGTTCAGGTGTATTCATTTAACCATTGAGGTTTGAATAGGATTTATTTCTTGGCAGACATTTCCTTGACGGAAACGCTGACTCGGTCCGTGCTCTCGAGCCTTTTGCCCATAGCGCGCGGATGGGCCTCGATGGGTTGCGCCGAGAAGTCGGGCGTGTTAAACGAGTAGAGCGAGAGGGCCTCGTAGCGCTTCGGGTCGTGCTGGGGAAGCAGGAAGGGCTTGGTGACCTTTCCGTCGGGGCTGACGGAGGCCAGATAGACGCGCGAATAGAGACCGTCGTGCCGGCGTGAGGTGAAGAGAAACCATCGGCCGTTGGCGTTCCAGTTGTGGAAGCTGTCCGCTTGCGTGCTGTTCGCCTCGTTGAGCGGTCGCGACTCCATCGTCTGTAGGTCGAGCAGCCACAGGTCGGCCTCTGGGTGCCAGATGGAGAAATATCCGTAGTCGGTGCGGGTGTACATGAGGTAGCGGCCGTCGGGCGATGGGCGCGGCCAGGTGAACGAGCAACCCTTCTGACCCTCTTCGGGCAGGGTGGCATGTAGCAATGTGTCGACCTGCTGACCCAGTTGTCCCGTTTTCTCATCAAATGCCACGCGACACAGGTTGTAGCACTCGCTATCGTAGTCGGTGGGGTACACCTGTCGGAGGGCCGTAGTGAAGTAGAGCCAGCGGCCGTCGTGACTGAAGGCCGGCGTGTTCTCGGCCCACAGGCGGCGCATGGTGAGCGTGTCGCGAAGTATTTGGCGGCTTTCGGTGTCGTAGACGAAAACGTCCGACGAGGAGTCGTACACCTCGATGCGCTTGGTGTTCCGCGTGTGGAACATCTGCGACGTCTTGTTCGTGGAGAAGGCGACGTAGCGTCCGCCAGGGTGCCACGACGGATAGACCATCGAACCGCCGAGCGAGTCGTTGCGTGCCTGAAGTATTTCGTCCTTTCCGTTACGGTTGATAACGGTAGCTCCGTGTTCGCCGCGCACGTGGTAGAGATAGGAACTTGTTGTCGCGGAATTGGTGTGGCAATTGACGCACGCGCCTGGCACCTGTGTGTTGACGAGCAGCGGTAGTTCGTCGAAGTTGCCAAGGTCGCGCTGGTAGAGTCCCATGCGGCTGTACATCTCGTACGAGGGCGCGATGCGGCGATAGGTGATGCCCCATGCTTTGATGTCGTAAGGGCTTACGTAGATGGGGAACGGGGCGTATTGCGTCCATTGGTCGCCCTTCTCGGCATAGACGCTGACCGTGAGTTGGCTCCCTCTATTCTGTTCCACTAGGCCATGCCACTCGTCGACGGGAATGTCGGCGAACGAGCCGTTCACGTGGAGCGAGCCGCCTTTCTTGCCCTCGATGGTGACGTCGATTGTGGTGATGCTGTCGTCGGTCATCGCGAAGTTCAGCGGGGCGATGCCCACGGGGATGGTGACGGCCGTGTAGTCGGGGTAGATGTCGGGCAGGCGATTCGTCGCGACGGCGTCGTGGGGCAGGTTCTGGCATGCGGTGAGGCCGAGTGTCAGGCCTATGGCAATCCAGATGAGGGCAATATGTTGTTGGATCCTATATCTCATATCTTAATCGATAATCCTTTCTTTTCTCGGGCTGATGATTCGTAGTGATTAATAGAAGAATGCGTCGCCGGTGTAGAGGAATGCCTCGCGGAGCGGTGCATAGGTTGATGGAAGCGGCGCTTCGGGCGACTGCTTGACGATGGCGTTCAGCTTCTCGACGACGCCCCGGTAGAAGAGTGTCTGCTGAAGAATACCGATGTATCGGCGCGCCACGTCGTATTGGCCGGTCACGATGTTGGTCTCCGTGAGGCGGAGCAGGGCGCGACCGCTCTTGTTGTGGTTGGGCACGCTCTCCATTGCCTCGAAGGCGGCGCGTTGCGCCATGTTGACCATCGCCATCTGCATGTAGACGTCGCTCATGATGAATGCCGACGATTGGCTACGCAAGAGTTGGTTCGACGACGACAGAGCGTTCGCCAGTTCTGTCTGTCCAATCTGCTGGAGCTGGAACATCGACAGGGCGGCGGCACCCTCTATGGCCGGCGATTGAGGCCGTTCGCTTTGATATTGCTGCGCTATGGATTGCCATTTGCGTTGCCGCATCAGCATGTCGTATTTCATTTCCTCGGGTGTGCTTCTGTGCTTGTCTTCCCAGTAGTAGTCGATGCCGCGAGCTATCTGTCGGAGCGGATAGGGGGCGACCCACGAGCTGCCCACCAGACATAGAACCAGCAAGAGTAGAAGAACGCCGCTCTGAACCATCGACAGACGTCTCTTCGGACGGCGGAATCGCGGGAATATAAGGGCCAGCGGCAGGGCGATGGCGACAGGTCCGACGAGCCAGTAGAGCAAGGGAGTGAGGATAAGCATCGGGATGAACGGACGGTCGAGGCGAGCCAGAAGGCAGAGCACCGACAATGTCGTCAATATGGCCACGACGGGTGTCATGGGTATATAGATGTTGGTGGTGAGCCACCAGATGAGTCCAGCGAAGAGGAGCGAGAAGGCAGTTGAGTGTTTTGCGCCTTTGGTCAGTTGTTGCATCAGCCAGAAGGCAGCTGCACAGACGATGGCGTAGATGATGGCGCCGTAGATGGGTTTGATGAAGAACTGCACAACGAACTCGCCCACGTATTGCGCTAATCCGCCTGGAATGGTGATGCGCTCAAGGAAGTATTCGCGATTCCAGAGGAAGAGCTGCGACTGTTCGCGTGCCAGGATGACGTAAGGACGAAGGAACAGCCAGAAAGAGAACACGGCAACTGAGAGAGCTGCCATGATGAGCGTTTGCCAGTGAGCGTGAAGTTTTGTCTTTAATGACATCTTTGGTCGTAATAATTACATTTTTCTTAGTGCTATTTCAGTAAAGAACTCCCAACTTATGGTATGTGCTTGCAGGAAAGGGAAAAAGGTGCCGCTTACTGACAAGCGGCACCTTTGTGTGAAATAGGATTAGTTATTGTCTGTATGCCGGGTTCTGATCGCAGAGCGGGTTCTTCAGGATTTCATCCTGCGGAATCGGCATATCCATCTTCATGTCGTTGTAGTCGTAAGTACGAACGGTCCAAGGGATGTTCCTGATAGGCGCATTCTCACCACTCTGGTCAATGTCGCGCTTTGGATAGTTGTGAGCTACGTGGTCAGCCATGTAGCCTGACTTCTGCATATCCGGACGGAGACTCCATTCGCAGTTAAACTCCTTACGGCGCTCCTCGTTAACGGCAACCTTCCATACAGGAGAGTCGAAGCCCTTAGCGGCCTTCAGAGCAGTGTAGTAGGTCTGAGCATCTGCCACTTCGGCACCATTGCTTCCGAATGGGATAGGATACTCGGTGCGGGTCTTGAGGAACAAGCCACCATTCGCTGTAGAACCGTCTTCACGTCCCACCCAGTCAGCAAACTGGTTGTAGTAAGGCAAGTACTTATCGGTGAGTGCCTGTTCCTTGCCGTCTTCGAGTTTACCGAAGGCGCGGTTGCGCAGCGTGTTAATCTGTTTCCAGCCTTCAGTATCCTGACCAAGGCGGAAGCAGCACTCTGCATAGTCGAGCATCACGTTAGGCAGACGCTTCCAGTAGATAGGAGTCGGGCTCCAGTGGCCGTCACCCCAAGACTTATAGTCTGCAGAAGCGGTACGCCACATCTTTGAACTCCAGATAGCGGGAGCCCACTCACCGTTGAAGAAGTGGAACTGGCGTGTTTGGCTGCTCTCGATACCTTTTCCGAGTACCTCCTGCAAGTAGGGGTTCACACCGTAGACGGCGGGTTCATACCAACCTTCGTACTGAGGATCATAGGCGGGGTTGTTCGGGTCGATCTGAGGAACGGCACCCGTGTAGCAAGAACCAGCGCGGCGCTTGTCGCCCTTCTCATAGCTGGAGTACCACTCCCATGAGAGGTAGAGAGAACCCCAACCACCGTTGTCAGGACATGCGGTGTACCACTTCAGCATCAGCTTGGAAGTGAGGTTATCCCACTTACCCCAGTTGTTGCCTTCGTCGAGCTGTTCCACCCAGATGGCCTCGGGTCCCCATGCAGAAGCGGGATCCCACAGCGTGGTGAACGACTCATTCAGATGGTAGACATTACTGTCGAGAATCTGCTTGAAGCAGGTGGCAGCCTGCTGGTACAGTTGCTGAGCCTGAGCGGCATCAGTCTGCTGTCCGTTAGCGCCGTCGGTCAAACGATAGGCCTTCCACATGTAGCAGTCGCCGAGGAAAGCAAGAGCCATTCCCTTGGTGGCACGTCCGTATTGTCCGTCCATCGGCTGCCAGTCGAGCAGTTCCGAGGCTGCCTTGAAGTCTTCGATGATGAAGTCCCACATCTCGGTGTAGGTCTCTGCGCGGGCTTTCTGCGGAGTGTTAGAATAGTTCTCACCCGTAGCCAGCATGGGCACACGTCCGAAGGTTGTTGCCAGCCAGTGGTAGAAGAATCCGCGAACAGCACGACCTTCACCAGTGAGCTTATTCTTAACATCGCTGCTGACATTCTCAGAGTTAGCAAGTGCTTCCAGATAGTCGTTAGCACGGCAGATACCAGCATATACATGCTTCCAACCATTCAGCAGCTCGCTTGAAGAAGCGTTCCAGTTCTGTGAGTTCCAGTCCTTATCCCAACCGGTAGCCTGTGTATCGATTGTTGGGTGACAACCAGTAAACAAGTTGGGCTTGAAACCCCAGTCGCCGTCATAAGAGTCGTTCGGGAAACACATGTCATAGACACCGTTGAGTCCTTTCTTGGCATTGGCATCGCTCTCGAACATGGCATTGATAGCGATGTTGTCGTATTGATCAACATCCAGGAACTCTTCGTTGTCGCAAGATGTAAGGCCTAACCCCATCATGCTCAACAGAGCTGCACTGAAAATATAATATCTTGTTTTCATATTTGTATTCTTTATAAATTCTTCATTCTTTATTCTTCGTTACTCATTTAGAATGTCACATTGATACCAGCCATGAAGGTGCGGGGCATCGGGTAACGACCAGTGTCAAGACCAGTGTAGAGCACTGAACCAGTACCAATTTCAGGATCGCCGTACTTGTTGTAACCAGAGATGGTCAGCAGGTTGTTCACACCCAGATAGACACGTGCCTTCTGGATAGCAAGCTTGTTGCTGATGCTGCTCGGGAGCGTGTAACCCACCTGGAGGTTGGAGATACGGAGGAAGTCACCGTTCTTAATCCAGAGGTCGCTGACACGGGCGTTACGGTTCGGGTCGAGCACTGTCAGACGGGGCAGTGTGCCGCTACCGTTGCGGAATGCATCGCTATAGGCATCGTTCAGGATGTTAGGAATGCACTGGTCGTCGAGCTGAACCATTGAGCTGAGCTTCATGGCAGAGTAGGAGAGGATGTCCTGACCGAATACACCGTACATGTAGAGGCTGAAGTCCCAGTCTTTATATGTGGCACCGAGGTTGAGGCCGTAGTTCAGTGTGGGGAAGCCGTTGCCGATGATGGTGCGGTCGTTCTGGTCGAGGAGGCCGTTACCGTCGAGGTCCTTGAACTTAGCGTCACCGACTGACAGCGGGTGGTTGTCGTCGCACTTCGAGTAGTCGTCAGACTTAATGCGGTTCTTATAATCATTCAGGTCAGCTTCGTCCTTGATGATACCGTCGAACACATAACCGAAGTATGAACCCACGGCTTCACCTTCCATACAGATAGAGTGGTTGGTCCAGAACTCAGAAGCACCGTCCACAGCACCTACCTGGTGACCGTCGATTGTTGTGCCGTTGTCCGAGCAAGTATTGTAGAGGGGATCACCCATCTTCTTTACCTTATTACTAATGGTAGAACCGGTCAGGCGTGCATTCCAAGCGAAGTCCTTGTTTACCTGCTTGTGATAGCCAATAGCGAACTCGAAGCCCTTGTTCTGAATCTCACCATAGTTGGTGTAGATCTGAGTGTTACCGGCCGACTGACGAATCTGCTGATAGAGGAGCAGGTCCTTCGTATTCTTGATGAAGTAGTCGAGAGTAACATCCCAGTTGCCCAGGAATGCGAAGTCAATACCAAAGTTGGTCATCTCGGTGGTCTCCCACTTCAGGTTGGTGTCAACCAGCGGAGCAAACCAACCAGTCTCACGGACACCATTGCCCCAATAACCAGCGGAACCGCCATTGGGATAGAACTTGTAGGCAGCGTCACCGCTCAGTGCAGCAACACCCTTGCCAGCTACGCCACCGGCGTTACCTGTCTGACCCCAACCCACGCGGAACTTCAGGTTGTCAACAAACGTTATGTCCTTCATGAACGGCTCTTCGCTGATACGCCATGCACCAGCCACTGAGGGGAATGTACCCCAACGGTTACCAGCACCGAAGTTCGAGCTACCGTCCTTACGGATAGTACCTGTGATGATGTAGCGGTCCATGAGGCTGTAAGTAGCACGTGCGAAGTAAGAAATGGTATGTGTGTCAGCATTGTAGGCACCATTACCACTACGAGAGTTCAGGTCTTCAGTCAAAGCAATGCTGCGGTTCATCACAGAGGGGAATGAACGTGCACCAGCACTTACCCACTGTCCCCAAGACTTACCAACTTCATTACCGACCATGAGGGTCAGGTTGTGAATGTCGTAGTTGAGGTTGTAGGTCAAATAGGTCTGAATGCCCAGGCTGTAGCCGTGGCTGTTGTTCAGAGAGAAAGAGTAGGTTTGGTCAGCGTTCAAGGGGATTTCTGTCAGAACACCGTCGATGTAGTTGAAACGATGGCGACCACCTGTGTAGTCTGAACTGTTGTTACCCCAATAAGTATAAGTACCTTGTGATCTTACGTCGAGCTTGTGGTGCTCGTTCTCCAGGAACGTCAAATCGATAAACGCTGTGGTCTGGATGCGGTCGAAACCGTTGCGGGCACGCTCGCCGTTCTCCATCTGAGAAGCGTAGGGGTTGGTGGCAATGTTAGTGTTACCTTCCCATGCGTTAGGCGTATTCTGATAGGTTGCTCCGTATGAACCGTCGGGGTTCTTCAGATTCACGTTCACCAGCGAGCCGTTCGGGTCGTTGTTGTTGACGTAGTCGAGGGTCGGAGTCATGGAGGCGAAGTCACGCAATGAAGACATGTTCTGGTTGTTACCCAGTCCCATGTTCGAGCCGTGGCTCTCACTGTGTGTAAAGTTAATGTCACCACCGATTTCCAGATACTTGTTTACCTTGGATGAGATGTTTGCACGAGCGGTGAAACGCTGATAGTTCGTGTTAACCACAAGACCGTCAACATCGAGGAAACCGAAGGACATGTTGAACTGCGTCTTCTCGTTACCGCCATTGATAGAGGCGCCATACTGCTGACGCAGGGCGGCACGTGTCATTTCCTTCTGCCAGTCAATCTCATTGAGTCTGCCGTCGTACTTTTCGTTCCAGATTTGGTTACCAATACCGTCTTTCTGGTTGGTAATCTTTGCTTCGCGCAGAGCTTTTGCGAAAGTACCCAGGTCGAGCACGTCGAGGGTGTAAGGCAGAGTCTGGAGACCGAAGTCAGCTGTCACATTGATATTCGTCCTACCCTTTGAACCGTGCTTGGTGGTAATCATCACCACACCGTTAGCACCTGCCGAACCGTAGATGGCGGTTGCAGAGGCGTCTTTCAGAATCTCGATGCGCTCAATGTCTGAGGGGTTCACGAAGCTGGCGCTATTGCCCACCTGAACACCGTCGACAACATAGAGAGGAGAGGCATCGCCATTGATGGTGCCGACACCACGAATGCGGATGGCAGCATCGCCGTCGGGCGTACCGTCATACTGCGTCACCATCACACCAGCGGCAGCACCCTGCAGGGCCTGACCAATGTTGGTGGGGATGCGCTTCATCACGGCCTCCTGGTCGACGGTTGCCACCGAACCAGAGATGTCGCTTTTCTTCATCGTACCATAACCAACAACCACCACGTCGTCGAGAGTAGCGTTGTCTTCTTTCAGTACGATGACGATGTTGCTACGACCGCCGACGTTCACGTTCTCGGTCTTGTAGCCTACGTAGGAGACAGAGAGCACAGCGTTAGAACGAGCGCTGACACTGAAGCGACCGTTCATGTCGGTCACGCTGCCTTCGTTCGTACCCTGTACTCTGACTGTTGCGCCGATGATTGGGTCACCAGCTTCGTCGTTTACTGTTCCACTAACTTTGCTCTGAGCCAATGCTCCCATGGGGAACAAACAGAGCAGGAACAAAAACACTAATGGCTTTTGTAGATTCTTAAAGGTCCACATACATACTACATTTAATGAATAATGATATAAATTTAGGTGTTTACAATTATACATGATGTTGAACATTCGACTGTTGAGTGGCTATTTTTTGCCGATGCAAATTTATTATAAATTTAACAACACGATTTGAAAAAATGTAACATCGTCTTTTCCTGGTGTAAACAATAGTCAAATTGTTACATGAGCTTAGTTGTAATGATACAAAAGGGATGTTATGATTCGGCTTTTTTTCTTAATTTTGCAACGTTTTTGAGAGGATACACACAAAGAAACCTTTTTCTTTCGTCCGTCGAGAATACATATTAGACAAATTATTATCAACTATAAACATTACCCAATCAACTGTTTCAGCACATGAAAAGAATTCTCAGTTTGGTTCTTCTGGGGGTGCCGCTGCTCTCGGCGGCACAGAATCCGGTCGTCCGCGACCTGTATACCGCCGACCCCACCGCGCGTGTATTTAATAATAAGGTGTATATCTATCCCTCCCACGACATTGTACCACCCGAAGGTCAGCGACAAGACTGGTTTTGCATGGCCGACTATCATGTGTTCTCTTCCGAGAATCTTACCGACTGGAAGGACCACGGTGTGATTGTCTCTCAGCAGACCGTTCCCTGGGGTAACCCCACGGGCTACTCCATGTGGGCGCCCGATTGCGTATTCAAGAACGGAAAATACTATTTCTATTTCCCCAATGCGCCGAAGGAAGGTCGGGGCTTTGCCATCGGTGTGGCTACCGCCGATCGTCCCGAAGGTCCCTTCACTTGTGAACCACAGCCCATCAAGGGCGTCTCTGGCATCGACCCCTGCGTGCTGATCGACGACGACGGTTCGGCCTATATCTATTGGAGTGGCATGGGTATTCGTGGCGCTAAGCTGAAGAGCAACATGACCGAACTCGACGGTGAACTACAAGAAATCCAGATGCCCAAGCGAGAGGGAATGCCCGAGATGCCCCCGATGAGGGTAGGCGGACAAGAGATGAAGGGCTTGCCCGACGGTTTCAAGGAAGGTCCGTTCGCCTTCAAGCGTGGCGACTGGTACTACCTCACCTTCCCGTGGGTACGTGGCGACACCAGCAACGGCGCCAATCCCACCGAGACGCTTGCCTATTCTATGTCGAAGTCGCCGCTGGGACCGTGGGACTTCAAGGGCATCATCATGGCCGAGCACGAGAACAATTGCTGGACTAACCACCATAGCCTGGTGGAGTACAAGGGTCAGTGGTATCTCTTCTATCATCATAACGACCTCTCCCCGCGCGACGACAAGCGCCGTTCGGTATGTATAGACAAGGTGACCTTCAACGCCGATGGCACCATTCAGGAGGTGAAACCCACCATGCGTGGCGTGGGCATCAACCAAGCCACCGAGAAGATTGAGATCGACCGATATAGCGCAGCCAGCCCCGACGTGACCACTGCTTACGTTGACACCACGAGCTATTTGCGCGGCTTGCGCGCCAACTTGCCTACGAAGGGAAGCTGGATTCGCTACAACGATGTCGACTTCAGCAACATCAACGACGGCTATCTGATTGTCAACGCGATGGCAACCGACAACACCGAGTTCTGTGTTCGCGAGAAGAGCGCCAACGGTAAGGTCATCGCCCGCTTCACCATGACCGTGAAGAGCGAGCAAGGTCCCTTCCGCCGCGACATGAGCAACCAGTGGCTTACGCTCACCGCTCCCTTGGAATACACGCCGAAGGGCGTCACCGACCTCGTGGTCACCTGTGAGGGAAGCGGCATCAGCGTCGACTGGGTGATGTTCAAGAACCGTCCGAAATACTTCACGCCGTTATCTGCCAACGCTCCGGCAGTTCGTCCCGACGAGCAGGGTTTCATCCGCCGTTGGATGCTACTCGAGCCCATCAAGCAGGACATTCGCTCCAACATCGTGTTCACTAACACGTACCTGCGCGAAGCCTTCTCGAAGAACTATTTCAAGAACCAGCTCACGATGTTGCCCAAGGACGGCCAGAAAGTGAAGGTGGGCAATCAGACGCTCGCCTGGCATGCTCTCGATAGCGAGAACTACAACATGAAACTCTTCCGCTTCGCCGAGAAGTGGGGCGACCAGACCTATGGTTCGCTCTTCTGGGGCGTCACCCTTATCGATTGCCCCTGCGACTATCCCGACGTGCGTCTCGCGGCCGGTAGCAACGGCGCTTCCATGTGGTGGCTCAACGGTGAAGAAGTGCTGCTCCTCGAGGGCGACCGCCGCATGGTTGAGGACGACGGCATGTCGGCACGCATCTCTCTGAAGAAAGGTATCAACGTGTTGCGCTGCTCCGTCATCAACGGTCCGGGACTTAGCGACTTCTGCGTGCGTTTCCTCGATAGCAATCTCAAGCCCATCACCAATTACACAATAAGCATTAAAAAATAAGCATTAGAACCATGAGCAACAAAATAAAACTGGCCACTCTTGTGGCCACCACCTTCATATCCCTCTCTTCCACCGCTCAGGTGGGACAACCCTACATTCACGACCCGTCAACCATCGCCGAGTGCGACGGCAAATACTATACCTTCGGCACCGGTGGCGGCGGACTCATCTCCGACGACGGCTGGAGCTGGCATAGCGGAGCCGAACGCCCAGGTGGCGGTGCTGCTCCCGACGTATTGAAGATTGGCGATCGCTATCTGGTCATCTACGGCGCTACGGGTGGCGGACTCGGCGGCGGACACAACGGCCGCATCCTCACCATGTGGAACAAAACACTCGACCCGAAGTCGCCCGACTTCAAGTACACCACGCCCATCGAGGTGTGCTATTCCGACGGTCTCGAAGACCAGGACGCCATCGACCCAGGCATGCTACTGGACCCCACGACGGGCCGTCTGTGGGCTTCCTACGGCACCTATTTCGGAACCATCCGACTCATCGAGCTCGACCCGACAACGGGTGAGCGCGTGAAGGGAAACGAGGCGCTCGACATCGCCATCGATTGCGAGGCCACCGACCTTATCTATCGCGACGGATGGTACTATCTGCTCGGTACGCACGGCACCTGTTGCGACGGCGTCAACTCCACCTATAACATCGTGGTGGGCCGCTCGCGTAGCATCACTGGACCTTACGTAGACAACGTGGGCCGCGACATGTTCCACGGTGGTGGTCGCATGGTCATTGCGGCTGGCGACCGCGTATGCGGACCTGGCCACTTCGGACGTACCATCATCGACGAGGGCGTAGAGATTATGTCGTGCCACTACGAGGCCGACTTCGAACTCAGCGGACGCTCTGTTCTCGGCATTCGTCCGTTGCTCTGGCGCAATGGCTGGCCCGTAGCTGGCGAGCGTTTCAAGGGCGGCACATTCGAGATTGAGTCGGAGCGTCGCGGCTACTCGCTCGAGTTGGCCGTCGACTTCGTCCGCATGCAACAAGAACGTCAGGGATGGTTCAACCGCGAGCAGATGCAACAACCGCCCAAACCCATTGCCAACCAGACGCTGGCCGATGTCATCGGCACCTGGCCGCAGGGCGATATCCCCACCCGCATCAGCGACTACATGTTCCGTCCCCACCAGCGCTGGACGGTGACCCCGCTCGACGAGAAAGGTGGTTACCTGAGTGCGCCTTACTTCAAGATTACGATTGAGGGCACCGACCGTGCACTCACCGCAACGGCCAACAAGGAAGTGACCACAACGCCTTCGTTTACTGGCGACGACGCCCAGCTATGGCGCATCGAGCAGCTCACCGACGGCACCTTCCGCATCATGCCCAAGGTCGTTCCCGGTCAGCCAGGTCTGAACACCCGCCTCGTGCTCTATTCGGCTGGCGATAGCACGCCCACCCTTGCCGAATACGATTTCAGTAGCGACAATTCCAAGTGGAACTTCCGCAATCATTGATTTTTCGACCCGAAAAACCTTATAGACCATGTGTCCCCTCAGGCCTTTTCAGCCTCTGGGGGCACATTTTTTATTGTATCGATATGAAGGCGTGAAAGACGTCGTTTTAACATTTCAGTCGTCCGAAAGTGTTAAAAAACGCCTTCCAAAAAGGCACAAATTTTCGAGCAAAACTACCTACATATCTATCCCCTTTTTGCAATGTCGAGATTACAGTCGAAAAGTCGGTTGAGCAAAAGCGGCAGTTTTGATCATCGAAATTGGCGCTTTTGATGACCGAAACTGCCGCTTTTGCTCATCGAAACTGCCGCTTTTGGTACCCGTTTTTTCTGGTTTTCTTGCATAATTACGGTATTTTTATTCCGAAAGTTCGTCGGCGATTTTGTAATCGATTGACAATCAGCGAATTACGCTAATGCCTCATGGCTGGCTTATTTAGGTGCTTCGGACTTCGCGATTGAAAATTTTTAAATCTCCGTGTTAAAACTACCCACATGAAATGTAAACAAATGTTATCGTTTCAATAAGTTTTCAGAGCTTGTATGTGCATAGTACCGCATGGCCGAAGCCAAATTTTACAAGTTGTAAAAACCGTGTTACAATCATGTGAAGTGTAATTACCGATTTTTTTGTACCTTTGCAAGCATCTATGAAACATTACAGAAACAGATTCTTCAGTATGGTGGCGCTTTTCGCGTTGACGCTCTCAGCGTCGGCCCAGACCACCGCGATGAGTCCCGACGGACGCATCAGTTTGGAACTGGGATTGTCCGATGGCACTCCCCATTACAACGTCAGCTACAACGGTCAGCAGGTGTTGGCCGACTCGCCGCTCGGCATTGTGACCAATATGGGCGACTATAGTCGCAACCTCAGTTTGAAAGGCGTCGACGAGCGCGACGTCAGCGAGAGCTACTCGCTTCGCAATATCAAGCAGAGCAAGGTAGACTATCAGGCGCGTGAACTCGTCGCCCACTACGAGCAGGACGGCCGGAGCGTGCTCGACATCATCTTCCGCGTGAGCAATCGCGATGTGGCCTTCTGCTACAAGGTCTATCCCAAGGGCGAGACCCGCGTGTGCGTGGTGAAGGAAGAGGTCAGCGCTTTCCGTCTGCCGGCGGAGACAACGACCTTCCTCTGTCCGCAATCCAAGCCGATGGGTGGCTTCGCCCGCACTTCGCCCAGCTACGAAACGCCCTATGCGCTCGACGAGCCCGTGGGCAAGAACGGATGGGGCGAGGGCTTCACGTTCCCTTGTCTGTTCAAGGCCCCTCAGGCGTGGGTGCTCATCAGTGAGACCGGTACCGA
This sequence comes from Prevotella sp., assembly GCA_024681705.1. Taxonomy (GTDB): domain Bacteria; phylum Bacteroidota; class Bacteroidia; order Bacteroidales; family Bacteroidaceae; genus Prevotella. Next base: position 14,995 of record JAILAI010000273.1, on the reverse strand, counting down.
CGGCAACTACGTGGGTTGTAGGTTGCTCAACGAACAAGGCGGCAACTATCGTATCGGCTTCCCACAAGCGGGAGAACTGAACGGCATCGGAAGCACAACGCCATCGATGGCTCTTCCAGGCCTCACCCCTTGGCGCACCATCACGCTAGGCACCCTTGCCAACATCGTGGAGACCACCGCTCCTTTCGACTTGGTGGCACCCAAATACGAGGCTTCGCAGACCTATCAATACGGAAAAGGCTCGTGGAGTTGGATTATCGGCATGGACCCCTCGTGCAACTTCGACGAGCAGAAACGCTATATCGACTTCTCGGCGGCGATGGGTTACCAGAGCGTGCTCATCGATGCTTTCTGGGACAAGCAGATAGGTTACGAACGTATTGCCGAGCTGGCCCGCTACGGAAAGACGAAAGGTGTGGGATTGTTCCTCTGGTACAACTCCAACGGTTCGTGGAACGATGCCCCGCAGACGCCCATCGGCAAGATGAACAACTCGCGCATACGTCGCGAGGAGATGCGCTGGATGCAAGAGAATGGCATTCGCGGCATCAAGGTAGACTTCTTCGGCGGCGACAAGCAACCCATGATGCAACTCTACGAAGACATCCTGAGCGATGCCAACGATTTCGGTCTGCTGGTCATCTTCCACGGGTGTACGTTGCCCCGAGGTTGGGAGCGCATGTATCCCAACTACGCCGCTAGCGAAGCCGTGCTCGCATCCGAGAACCTGCACTTCGGACAGGGGGCCTGCGATGCCGAGGCGCGCAATGCCTGCATCCATCCCTTCATCAGGAACACGGTGGGAGCCATGGACTTCGGCGGTTCGGCCCTCAACAAGTTCTATGGCGCCGACAACCAGCATGGCACCGTGCGTCGCACGAGTGACGTTTTCGCCCTCGCTACGGCGGTGCTTTTCCAGAGTGCGGTGCAACATTTCGCCCTTGCGCCCAATAATCTCACCGATGCTCCCGAGTGGGCCATCGGTTTCATGAAGCAGGTGCCAACGACATGGGATGAGGTGCGTTTCATCGACGGTTACCCAGGACAGTACATCATCTTGGCGCGCCGCCACGGCGACAAGTGGTTTGTTGTCGGGGCGAATGCCGAGAAAGAACCGCTGAAGAAAACCATCACCCTGCCCATGTTCGAGAAAGGCACCGCATTGAAGGTCTACAGCGACAACGCACAGCTTGAAGGCAGCGTGAAGAGTATCAAACAAAACAAAAAGCAACAAGTCAGCATCGTCATTCCCTGCAATGGCGGACTTGTTATCACCAACGAATAACGCATCCTATGAAGAAAGCCATTCTCTCCGTCGTATTCCTGCTGACCACGTTCTCAGCAATGGCACAGCAACACCGACTTTGGTACAGTCAGCCGGCATCACACTGGCTGGAGGCTCTGCCCGTTGGCAACTCCCATCTGGGCGCCATGGTGTTTGGCGGAACGGAAAGCGAGACCATTCAGCTGAACGAAGAGACCTTCTGGTCGGGCTCGCCTCATGACAACAACTCGCCAGAGGCCAAGGCGCACCTTCAGGAGGTGAGAGACCTGATATTCCAAGGAAAAGAAGAAGAGGCTCATAAAATCATTGACCAGTATTTCTTCAAGGGTCCCCACGGCATGCGTTTCCTGCCTTTGGGCAACCTGAAAATGACGTTCGGCCACAAGGACGCAACCAACTATGAACGGGCACTGAATCTGGGCGACGCAACAACAACCACCTCTTATGTCTGTAATGGGGTGAAATACGAGCGCACTGTGTTCGCCTCACAAACCGACAATGTCATCGTGGTCCATATCAAGGCCAACAAGAAAAAGGCCTTGTCGTTCAAAGTTGATTTCGACAGTCCGTTGGAGACGTCCAAGACAGCATATCTGTCTTCACCCCTCACATCTGCATCCAAAGCGCTGAGAGCTGCTGACAAATCCGTTCATCACCTGACGGCAACCGTCAAGAACGTGGAACATGAAGGTATCAAGGGAAATCTGTATGCTGATTGTCATGCGGTGGTCAAGGCAGACGGAAAGACGACGGAGCAGGATAACGCCATCGTTGTCTCGAACGCCACGGAGGCTTTCATCTTCATCACTGCCGCCACAAACTTCGTGAACTACCACGACACGAGTGCCAATCCCGGTGCCAAGAACGTGGAGACGCTGCGGGGAATAGACCAGTTCAACTACAACCAGCTACTGAACCGCCATCTCCAGAAATACCAGGAACAGTACAATCGTGTGTCGCTGATGCTGCCGAAGTCAGAGAACTCCGGCCTGCAGACCGACCAGCGTCTCGCAGCTTTTGCGGGTGGGAAAGACCTCGACATGGTGTCGCTGATGATGCAGTACGGGCGCTATCTCCTCATCTCGTCGTCGCAGCCCGGCGGACAGGCTGCCAACCTGCAAGGAGTGTGGAACGACAAGGTGAACGCTCCGTGGGACTCGAAATACACCATCAACATCAACGCGGAGATGAACTACTGGCCCGCCCTCGTCGGCAATCTGGCAGAGACGCAGGAACCGTTGTTCAGCATGATTGACGACCTGAGCCACACGGGCACCATCACCGCGCAGCAGATGTATGGCTGCCGCGGATGGGTGGCCCATCACAATACCGACCTCTGGCGCATTGCCGGACCGGTGGATGGAACCACGTGGGGCATGTTCCCAACGGGTGGAGCATGGCTGACTACGCATCTCTGGCAGCACTACCTCTTCACGGGCGACAAGGCATTCTTGCAAACGTATTATCCCGTGATGAAAGGCGCCGCAGACTTCTTGCTCGACTATCTTCAGCCGCATCCGCAATATGGGTGGCTCGTCACCGCGCCCACGGTGTCGCCCGAGCACGGTCCCATGGGAAAGAAGACTACCGTGACGGCGGGTTCCACGATGGACAACCAGATTGTCTTCGACGTGTTCAGCCAGACCTTACAGGCCGCACGCGAGCTGAACATTGCCGATGGTTCGACGAAACGTCTGGAGACGGCCATCGCTCAGCTTCCGCCCATGCAGATAGGTCGGCATGGTCAGTTGCAGGAATGGCTCATCGATGCCGACGATCCGAACGACCAGCATCGACATGTGTCCCATCTCTATGGACTATATCCGTCCAATCAGATTTCGCCTTATGCTCATCCCGATCTCTTCAGTGCCGCCATGACGACCTTGCGTCAGCGTGGCGATATGGCCACCGGCTGGAGTCTGGGTTGGAAAATCAATTTCTGGGCGCGCCTTCTCGACGGCAACCATGCGTTCCAAATCGTGAAGAATATGCTTCATCTGCTCCCCGAGGATAGCAAGATGCGCGAATATCCAGACGGTCGTACCTATCCAAATCTCTTCGATGCGCATCCGCCATTCCAGATCGATGGCAACTTCGGTTTCACGGCTGGCATCTGCGAGATGCTCGTGCAGAGTCACGACGGTGCCGTCCACCTTTTGCCCGCCTTACCCGATGCATGGGCCTCAGGCGAGGTGAAGGGATTGCGAACCCGTGGCGGTTTCACGGTAGACATCGCGTGGAGCGAAGGCAAGGTGGCGAAGGCCACCGTCCATTCTTCCATCGGTGGAACGCTACGCCTGCGCTCCTACTGGCCGCTGAAGGGCAAGCAGCTACGCCCTGCCGATGGCGATTGCCCCAACCATCTGCTTCAATCAGCCCACATCAAGGCTCCTTTGACCTCGCCAGATCGCCTTTCGGACAAGGCTCAGTCAGCCTCCATCCGTCAGGTTTACGAGTACGACATCGCCACAACCGCCGGTAAGACCTATTCGTTTACAATAGATGGCAGATAACCCTCCCACCAAAGGCATTCGGCAACCTCGCCAATGCCTCCCTCCGGTCAAGTGTGCTGCGATAGTATCGCGGCAATTCATCTTCCCGATTTCAGAATCCTCCAAATAGAATCATGAAAAAAGCATTTCTACTTCTCTTGGCCTTCGTGGCCACGCAACGCATCGTTGCGCAGAACCCCTTTGTGCAGACGTGGTGCACGAGCGACCCTGCCCCCATGGTATGTGGCGACACGCTCTATGTCTACACCGGACACGACGAAGACGGCGCCGACTTCTTCTGGATGCAAGAATGGCGCATCTATAGCACCACCGACATGGTGAACTGGACAGATCACGGTTCACCGCTCGCCTTGGAGAGCTTCTCCTGGGCCGACGACAGGGCGTGGGCTTCGCAATGCATCGAGCGCGATGGCAAGTTCTATTGGTACATCTGTGCCCACTCGAAGATTTCGAAGGGAATGGCCATCGGCGTGGCGGTGAGCGAGTCGCCTACGGGTCCGTTCCGCGATGCGTTGGGCAAACCGCTTTTCGAAAACGGTAGTTGGGACCATATCGACCCAACCGTTCTCATCGACGACGACGGACAGGCATGGCTCATGTGGGGCAATCCGCAGGTGTATTATCTCAAACTAAATCGCGATATGATATCCTATGAGGGTGAGGTGGGGCAGCTTCCCATGACTGAAGAGGCCTTCGGAAGTCCGCGAATGGACAAACGCGAAAAGGACAAGACCTACAAGGACAGCTATGTAGAGGGGCCTTGGCTCATGAAATCTCCCGCTTTGGGTGCCATGAAGAAAGGGAAAACGAATCCCGCGGGCTATTATCTGCTCTACGCGGCTGGTGGGGTTCCAGAGCATATTTCCTATAGTACCGCACCGTCGCCTACGGGTCCGTGGACTTATGCCGGCGAGGTGATGCCGCTCTGCGAAACCAATTCGTTCACCAACCATTGCGGCGTGGCCGACTTCAAGGGTCACCATTATTTCTTCTACCACACGGGAAAATTACCGCAAGGTGGTGGTTTTGGACGTAGTGTTGCCGTTGAGGAATTTCAATATCAGCCCGATGGCCGTTTTCCCACCATCATGCCCACCGACGAGGGCGTGAAGCCTGTCGGCGCTTTCTCTCCCTATCGACGTGTGGAAGCAGAGACGATGGCCTTCTCACGGGGCGTGAAGACCGAACAGAACGACGCCGTGGGCGTCTACGTCAGCGACATTCACAATGGCGACTACATCAAGTTGCAGAACGTGGAGTTCGGCAATAAGGTTCCACGCACGTTTACTGCCCGCGTTGCCTCTGGACTTCGTGGAGGTCAGATTGAAGTGCATCTCGATAGCATCAAGGGCGCGAGTCTTGGGACGCTCGACGTACCCGGAACGGGTGGATGGGAACAATGGCAGACGCTCACGCTCGACCTGAAGGCCATCGCCAGCGGAACGCACGACCTCTTCCTCGTGTTCACGGGTAGAAAAGGTCCGAAACTCTTCAACTTCGACTGGTGGGAAATGCGCGCTTTGGAGCAGGTGAACATGCCGCTTTTCCAGACGAAGTTCACCGCCGATCCTTCGCCTATGGTGGTAGGCGACACATTGTTCCTCTACACTTCTCACGACTCGTCGCCCGAGGACATCGCCGACGAGAACGAGAAGAGCTCGGCTGGCTTCTTCATGTACGACTGGTTGCTATGGAGCACTACCGACATGGTGAACTGGACGGAGCACGGTGCCGTAGCATCGCTCAAGGAGTTCCCTTGGCGTAGTCGCGACAATGGCGCATGGGCCATTCAGACGGTGGAGCGCAACGGCAAGTATTATCTCTATGCACCGCTTCATGGTCATGGCATCGGCGTGCTGGTGGCCGATTCGCCCTACGGTCCCTTCCACGATCCACTGGGCAAACCCCTCGTGTGGCAACAGGAACATTGGGATGACATCGACCCGACTGTATACATCGACGACGATGGACAGGCCTACATGTATTGGGGCAATCCGAACACCTACTATGCCCTGCTCAACGACGATATGATATCACTGAAGAGCGACATCGTGAAACTTGACTACCACATTGACAACTATCAGGAAGGCCCGTGGCTGTATAAGAGAAAGGGACACTATTATCTTGGCTACGCTTCCACATGCTGTCCTGAGGCCCTTGGCTATGCCATGAGCGACTCGCCCACCGGACCGTGGACGTCGAAAGGCTATATCATGCGCCCCACAGAGCGCGACCGAGGCAATCATCCCGGCATCTGCGACTTCAAAGGCCGTTCCTATGTATTTGGTCAGAACTACGATCTGATGCACCTCAATACCTTTGTTCACCATGAGCGTCGCTCCGTTACGGCTACGGAAATCAGCTACAATGCCGACGGAACCATAGCGGAAGTGCCCTACTGGCTCGACCAACAACCCATGCAACAACTGCATTGGCTCAATCCCTATCAGCGTGTGGAGGCCGAGACAATGGCGTGGGGCTATGGGCTGAAGTCAGCGAAGATGGGCATTGAAAACACGGGTATCGTGGAGCGAATGACCGAATCGACAGGTCGCCGAAACATGTATCTATACGACCTGAACGACGGTGAGTACATCCGTCTGCGCGGTGTGGATTTCGACAATAAGAGTGCGAAGACGTTTAGCATCAGTGCCGCCTCGAATGGTCGTTGTACCGTTACCTTGCGTTTGGATAGCGTTGACGGTCCTGTTATTGGAACGGTAGCTATCAATTCTACCGTTGGCAAGTCGCAGTTCGTGCCAGGCTCTGCCGATGTTGCCGAAGGTCTATTCAAACAGTTCCGTGCAAAAACAAAAGAGGCCGTGGGTGTCCACGACCTCTATCTCTGCTTCTCTCAAGTGCAAGGCGACAATTGCCTTGACTGGTGGCAGTTCAAACGATAAGGCTCTTTCTAAAACGCGAGCTCTTTCGCTTGGAATCACATCCCTCTTTTCCCTTCCTCTTTCATAGGGGATGGGAAAGGAGTTCTTTCAAACAATCCCCAACCGCGTACTGTAAATGGGCTGATTCATGTACTTCGTTACTGCCTTGAAGCCTTCTACGTAGATTTCAAAAGCTCTCTTGGCTAGCCTTACAGCCTTTAATCGCTCTACAGCCTTGAACTTGCGGTTCATGTTGTTTGTCTTGATGTTCTTATTATTATTCATTGTAGTATCTATTCTTTTCTGTTCATGTCAGCGGAGGTGTTTCCTCGTTTTGACAATGCAAAGTTAAGTCCTTTACGCATGGCGTGAAAGGAAATTTGTGTTTTTTGCTCTTAGTACATACGACAGCATATCTTTTTTTGCGACAAAATGTGGAAAAGACCGTGTAATTTGTCGCACGCAACTCATAAAAGAGGCGGAAAAGACTCTTTAAAAATGGTTTTTGAATGCTCATCCTTTGAGGGTACAGAGCTCGAAAAACAGAAGCCCCTCTCCTGCGAAATGAAAGCAGGGGAGGGGCTTGTATTCTCAATGATAGGTAGAAAAGCGGGTATACGTCTTTGCAGACCTCACCGTCTTTTGGTCTACTGTACCATATATTTCTCGCCGTTCACGATGTAGATGCCGCGTGGCAGGTTCTTCAGGGCGTTGCGTCCCGATACGTTCGGACGAACCAGATTGCCGCTCATGTCGTAGACATCAACGTTGCCATTGGTCGATTTCAGCGTGCGAATGCCAGTTACCTCCGAGAGACTGCTGATGTGTCTGATTTCGAGATCGGTGGCGCCAGCGGCCTGTTCTTCCCAAACGAATCCACAACGTGTGGGCAGGAACATCTTGTCGGCTTCAGTGCGTACGAGCACACTCTGTAGCGGAGTCACATCCTGCTGGGCGGGAATGCCGTAACGGCCTTCCTGATTGATGCCCTTCCAGCTGCTGCCGAAGGTAATCTTATTGCCCTGTCCGTCGATCATGGTCACAGGGGTGATGTCGGGCTTTACGCCCAACGATTCAGCCGTGCGGATGCGCATCACCTGTGTGGTCGGCGAGCAGACGAGGTAAGGCATGCCTGCCACGATGCCCTCGTTGGTGCAATCGATGAAGTAGAGACAGAGTTTGCTACCCTCCTGTTGGATGGCAGCCAGACGCTCCACTTTGATTCCGTTGACGGCTTTTCCCATCTGCTCAGCACTGAGCGACACGGGCAGACAGAGCGTGTTGTAGCCAGCAAAGAGATAGCGGCTTAACTGAACGTTCTGGTTTATGTCCTGCAGGGCAGAAACGTTGAGCGTCACCTGATCGGCAGAAACATTCTTTACTCGGTTTTGTGCAACTGCTGTGGTGCACAAGGTAGCCATTGCCACCATCAAAAGTAGAATTTTCTTCATAGGATTTGTGTTTTGAATGATACCTTTTTACATATTTAATAGCTATTCTTCCGCAAAGATAGTATTTCTTGTTGGAATATGCAAATCTTTGACGTTATTTAAATAAATAATGATGTAAGAAAGATTGTACGACAGACTTTAGATGTTGCGAAGTGCATATATAAGTGTCCCGGCACGTATTTGCGGAAAACCGAGCGAAGGATTTCGTCGTCGGTAGATGCAAGTGACGAGCCGGGACACTGTCGTATGAGTAATTCCGGACGACTAAAACGCCGGAATGTGGGAGATAACCCCTTAGTTGGCAGCAGGGAAGATGATGCGATAGTTGCCGCTCAAGTGCATGAAGGCGAAGAGACGGAGCAGACCATCGTAGTAGGCATCGAAATAACCGTCGGCGAAGGGCTCGTGTTTGGCGTTCCAAAGGGCATCTACAAACTCGCGGCTCTTGTCGTGGCTGCACATCACCGATGCTGCCGCCGTGGTGGCAACCAGTCCGATGCTGTGACGAAGTGCCTTTCCGGAGCCGCCGGCTGGCAAGATTTCGTCTTCAGAGGGCAACGTTCCGTCCACGCGATATTGGTCGACGAAATCGTTCAATCCCTGACTATAGAAGAAGTTCTGTATCTTTTCGCCGTACTGTCGTTGCCACTCTCCGTCGGCACAACTCCATTCGTAGTCGAGCGCGATGTTCATGGGGACTCGCCAAGAGTCGTAGCGGAAGTTGGAACTGCCATTGCGACGGTTGCCCCAGCTGGGCATGGGCGAGCCGTCGTAGTTGCTCATGTCGGGATTCAGACCAGTGACCTCGTGGCACACCTTGTGCAGATAGGCACGACTACGGGCTGCACAATCGAGCCAGAAGTCGCTGCGTCCGTCGTCTGCCCAACGTGCCCACACTTCGTAGAAAGCGGGGATATGGTATGACGGGTCGGTGAAACGCTGACCGAAACCTTCGGGGGTAAAGGTGATGAGACGAGTTTCGGGGTCGATGAGGAAGCTCTTCTGAGGTCCTTGTTGTGCAAACGGTCCGGTGGTTGGCGCATTGGGATTGACCGGCAATTCTCGCGGCATGGTGCATCTGAGGATACGTTGTGCTTCGGCCTTGTAGTCGATGCCGGTGTCGTTGCCCCAGCGATTTGAGGCGAAGAGCAGGGCGGTGATGAAATAGAGTTCACCGTCGCTGGCGGCGCCATCTGAGTTGCGCGTGCCGTCGATTTTGCAACTCCAGGCGAAGTAACCCTCATGCGGGCCGCTCTGGTGCTGCATGTATTTCCTGCTCCAGCGCCACAGACGGTCGAAGATGTCCTTTTGGCCGAACTGAACAGCAATCATCAATCCGTAGCTCATGCCTTCGGTGCGGGCGTCGTGGTTCTTGATATCGGAGACGTAACCCATCGTGTCGCCCACCTCGAAGTACACCTTGTTCGGACCGAAGAACACGTCGTTGAACACCTCCTTCAGTTTGGCGTCGATGGCAGACTGACTATATCCCATCTCGGCGAAGAGGTTACGGTATTTCTGCGTCTGGAAAGCGCCCTGCGTCCAAGGCGTAGGCGGTGCGGCCAGTATCCATGAAGGGACGATCATGATGAAAAGAATGAGTATGATTTTCTTCATTTTTAATAAATTCATTGAGTTGTTTGCCTGAGGCTTATAAGAAAACGAAGGCGGAAGATCCTCCTGCTATCTCACTCCAAAACGATGATTTTGGACGAGCCTATTGCAGGAAAATCTTCCGCTTCTTGTCAGTTCTTATTTGAACAATAGCTGGGCCATGTGGTAGAGACTACGGCGCCAGGTGAGGAATTCGTGGGCTGTTCCCTCGGAAACGAAGCCCTGGGCGTTGAAGCCTGCCTCTTGCAGACGCTGAGTGCTCTCACGAATGGCATCGGGACGCTCCTTGCTTCCGCAGCTCTGGAAGATAACGTCCACCTGCTTCTTGTCCTTGATGTCAGATGGTTCGTATTGTCCACCGCTGAGCAAACCATAGGCACCGAACACCTCAGGACGACGGAGCGTGATGAGTTTGGTCTCGAAACCGCCCATCGACAGACCGGCCATTGCACGATTCTTCTTGTCGGCCTTTGTCAAGAAGTTGGCATCGATGTAGGGAACCAGCTCGTCGACCAGCACCTTCTCGAAGTCTTCTGCGGTGAACTCGTTGAGTCCGCCGAACTTGATGTCGTTGGTCATGCCGTAAGTCATCACAATGATGAAGGGCTTGATCTTTCCGTCGGCGATGAGGTTGTCCATGATGAGGTTAGCGTGTCCCTGATTGCTCCAGGCCGTTTCGTCCTCACCCCAACCATGTTGCAAGTAGAGCACGGGGAAGCGTTCCTTCTTGTTCTTGCCGTATGTGGGCGGTGTGTAGACGAAGGCGCGACGCACCTTGCCAGTGCTGGCAGAGGGGAAGAGTACCTGCTGCACATTTCCATGAGGAATGTCCAGGCGTTCGGCGTAGAAGTCGCTGTCGTGTGCGGGAATCTCGATACCGCTTTCCCAACGGCACGAACCGTAATAGTTCAGCGCACCGGGATCGTTGAGCGTGCCGCCATCGACCGTCAGATGATAGTAGTGGAAACCTTCGTCGAGCGGACCTTCGGTCTGTCCGATCCACGAACCGTCGAAGAACTTGTGGAGCTTGGTGCCACCGCGTCCACCCAAACCGAGACTCACGGTCACATCCTTTGCATCTGGAACATTCACGCGGAAGCGTACATAACCCTGAGAGTTCACCTGCGGGTATTCCTGACCCGGCTGGTTCTTTGAAGAAGGCTTGAAGTCGTCGTTCACACCGTCGACCTTCGGGAAGGCGAAGGCAGCGTTGAACGGTGGGCGTTGCTGGCGCTGAGCGCGCGGAGCGGGAGCAGGTTTCTGCGGCAGGGGCCACTTGGCCTGCTGCTTGTTCTTGATAACTTCGTAGGCCAGCTTAGGCTGATAGTCGCTATCGAAGGGCAGCGGATAGTTGGCAGCGCCGAGCCATGAGTCGCGGTCGCCAAGGTTCCAGAAGGTAACGCAGTCGATGACGTCCTTGTGCTTGCGGAACACGTTGAAGACGCGGGCATACTGGTCGGCCAGATGCTGCTTCACGGAGTCGCTCACGGCAGCACCTTCGCGGCTAAAGCGAAGCTGTCCACCCATCTCGGTGTTGATGCGGATGTCGAGCTCGGTCACGTGGATGTGCTTCACAATCTTCTTGTAGAGCGTTACGGCGTTGTCCACTTCCTGTTCCGTAGGACCATAGATGTTGTAGTGGCCCTGCATACCGATGCCGTGAATGGGGACGCCAGCCTGCTTCATGGCCTTCACCATGTTGTAGATGCGCTGACTCTTCACGGGGTCGCATTCGTTGTAGTCGTTGTAGAAGAGCAGTGCCTTCGGGTCGGCCTCGTGGGCATACTGGAAGGCTTTGGCAATGAACTCGTCACCGCAGAGCTTGTACATCGGACTCTGACGATAGGGGTCGACGGAGTTTTTGTCGTCGGTGATGGCTTCGTTCACCACGTCCCAGCAATACACCACGTCCTTATAGCGGCTCACTACGGCCTGGATGTGGTTCTTCATGCGCTGGTAGAACACTTCCTTTGTGGGGTTATCGTCGGTCATCCACTTACCAATCTGCGAGTGCCACATCAGGCAGTGTCCGCGAAGCTTGATGCCGTTCTGACGGCAGAAGTTGGCGATGCGGTCGGCATTCTCCCAGTTGAACTCACCTTCCTTCGGTTCGGTTGGTTCGGGCTTCATGTCGTTTTCGCAAGTAATGCTGTTGAATTCGCGCTTGATGAGCGCCATTTGAGCGGGATCGGTCACGTTGCGCTGGTTCACAGCCACGCCGATCATGAATTCAGACTTGTAGGCATCTTTCAGTCCTTGGGCCAGGGCCGACACCGATGCGGTGCCGAGCATGCAAACGGCTAGGATCGTTCTGAGCAGGGGAGTTTTGTAATTCATAATGGTTTATTTAATACTTAGTGGTTTCTCATTCATTATATGTTATGAGGATTATTCGTTCCTGAGTGTGAAACTATTCACGTCCACATAGCCGCCAATACGCTTGGTGGCGTAGCAGAAGAGGGCATAGCGTGTGCCCATGAACAGGCGGCGGTAGTCGAAACGCATCTGGTAGTCGCCTCCGATGCGTATCCAGTTCTCGCCATCGAGACTATAGTAGAAGTTGGCGATGTCGCGTCCGGGCTTGAAGTCTCCGTCAATTCGCAACCATAGCTTGGTCTGCTTCAGCTCCACGCTTTCCTTGACGACCTCGTTGACGCGCTCCACCGACTTGTCCCTATCGGTGAGGAATACTTCCTGTTCGGTCATGTCGAGCAGCAATTTCTTGCCTTTCTTGCTCACGCGAAGCACACCTGAGTGTCCGTTGAAGGCGGCAAAGCCTGCGTAGTCGCCATCTTTCAGATGCTTCAGGTCGAGTTCTACGGAGGCGCTACATGTGGGACCCGTCATGCGTTGTGACAACGTGTTGGGAGCCAGATAGAGATTTGGCACCACGCGACTAGTGCGCAATCGCATCCAACCGGGCCTTTCGGTCAGCGACCAGGCGTCGTCTACGGGGTTGTGGTTCCATTGCCAGCAGAGGTTGAGTTTGGGACTTTCGAAATCGTCGCTCGTCACGATGCCTCGACGGGGTTCACCGCTTACGAACGGTCGCACATGTGTGGGAATCTTTCCTTCCTCATCGCCGAGCATCGGCCATCCGTCGATCCACCGGCAGGGCATCACCGTGAGCACGCGCCCTACGCCGCCTCTATCCTGAAAGATGATGCCGTACCAGTCGCCATCTTTCGAGTCGACGATGGTACCTTGTCCAGCATGTGAGAATCCGCCGAAGTCCGATTCCAGGATGGTGTTCTTCTCCCACGTGCCTTTCAAATTGTCGGTTCGGTAGCACACCTCGCGCCGATGGCGCCCCGGTGCCCACACGTGCGAAATCATCAGCAGATAGTATCGGCCATTGTGCTTGATGAGACGGCTGCCCTCGAGTAGTCCTGTCTCATCGGCCTCGCGTTCGAAAATCTGTCGGTGCGACCCTTCTATGACGTCGGAGAGATCGGCTTTCAGTTCCATCATCTCGCCCGTTCCATATACAACATACACGCGATCGTCGTCGTCGAAGAAGAGCGAACAATCGTGGAAATGGCGCATGCGCGACACCAACTTCCAAGGTCCCTCGGCCTTCTCGGCCGAATAGATATAGGTGTCGCCCGTGCTTCCCGCCTCGTTGGGCGCGAAGAGCACGTAGAAGCGTCCCGGTTTCCCCTGACTACGTTCGGCGGCGGTCTGGTGGAATTTCAGCGAAGTGGCCCATTGTCCGCGACCGTATACGGTACCTTCGCGCAGGTCGTACTTCGGCGAATCGGTCAGTTTGTCGAAGACGTAACTGACGATCTCCCAGTTCTTCAGGTCGCGCGAACGCATGACGGGAGCGCCTGGCATGAGGTGCATGGTCGTTGAGATGAGGTAGAAGTATCCATCCACGCAGATGACGTCGGGGTCGGGAACGTCGGCCCAGAGCATGGGGTTGGTGATGAAACCATCGTCAGGGGCGTTGAGACCACGAAGGTTTTTGGAACCCTCAAGGCTAGTCTCCACCTGCGAATGGACTTCGGGTGAGAGTGTCAAAAGGGCCGCCACGAGCAGCAAAGTGTATCGAATGGTCTTCATAAAGCTGTTTTCTGATTGTGATTGCAAAGATACGAAAATCTGCCGACATACGAGCGCTAGCGTGTATCATATACGTTTTCAATTGTAACAATGTAGCACGCTCTTTTGGCAATTCGTTGGTGTGAGAGTCCTATCGCGTCGTTTTGTCGTTTAAAGGTTCCGAAATGTATCCTATTGGCTACAAAAGGTGCCCAAACAGAAGGTGGCCGCCCCGTCGACAAACGGAGTCGGCCACGATGGGAAGACAACGTTGATTGCTGAGCAGACGTGCGGCCGGCGGAGTGGGGAACACCCCCTCGCAGCCTACGTCTCAGCCGATGTCTATTTGAACAGATGAGGAATGAACTGACGGAAGCAACGGCGCCAGGTGAGCCACTCGTGGTGTGTGCCGGGCGAGATGTAGAGGTCGGTCTTGATGCCGATGCCGTTGAGGCTCTTGGCCAGCTGCTCGGTGCCGAAGTTTTCTTCGCTACCAGCGCTCACGAAGACGTAGTGCATCTGCTTGTTGAACTCGTCGGGACGTGTGAAGACGCCGTCGTAGGCGGTCTTCACGTCGAGACCGAAGATGGCTCCGCTGAACGCGCCCATGTAGGAGAACAGATCCATGTGGTTGAGCACCACGTCGAAGGTCTGATGTCCACCCCACGAGAGTCCGGCCATAGCGCGGTGGTCGCGGTCGGTGAGGGTGCGGAAGTTCTGGTCGATGTAAGGAATAAGGTCGTTGATCAGCACCTTATAGAATGAAGCGCCATATTCGCTGAAGCCCTGACGGTTGTCGCCGCCACCAGCGAAGTTGAACGGAGCCTTGATGTCGCCGCTCTCCATGACGACAATCATCGGAACCACCTCGCCCGAAGCTATCGTGTTGTCCATGATGTGTTGCATGCGTCCCTGCTTGCTCCATCCGGTTTCGTCCTCGCCCATTCCGTGTTGCAGATAGAGCACGGGATAGCGCTTCTTCACGTTCTTCTTCAGCTCGTAGCCGGCAGGTGTGTAGACCAATGCATGACGCCACTCGCCAAACTTCGAGTTGGGGCTGTGGTAGTAGATGCTGCGAATCTGTCCGTGAGGAATGCCAAGCTGTGGACGGTAGTAGTCGCCCTCAGGTCCTTCAGGTACTTCAAGGCCGCCTGCTTCGCGATTACAGCCGAAGTAGGTTTCAGAGGCGGGATCGATGAAGTTTAC
>JAILAI010000245.1 GCA_024681705.1 Prevotella sp. | reverse complement strand
TTTGAAAGAAATTGATGCCAGGCCTTTTCATAGCGGGCATCGGCTGTCAGTAATTCCATATTTGCTAATATCTTAAAGTGAATGTGCAAAGTTACTGACTTTTGAAATAACACGCAAGGCGTCAAAGCGGACACGCTTACGCTGAGATAGCAAACGGAATGGGGAAATAGCAGAGATGAAAAGGGGAAATTGGCAGGGAGAAAAGGGGAAAAAGAGCCAGAATAAAGGGTGATAGAAGGATATTTGGGGGGGAATAGCAGGAACGAAAGGTGAAAAATAGATCTACATGTTGGGGGAATAAAACAGGCGCGTGATGGCACCTATTGGTTGAACCGGCTGAGATTTAAGCCCGTCGATGATGGCCGAAGCTGAGATGGTTGACGCTTTCCTGAGAAGGTGAACTCGTACGGATATTGCTGACTTGTCGGTTGAATTGTTTACTTCGTACTGAAAACGGTTGACTCCGACCGAGCGGAGACAGTATAAAGAAAAACACTCAGGGGCCTGCGAAAGTGGGCAGATGCCTGTTTTCTTACGAAAGATGAAAAAGAAAGGAGGTACCGCGATGGAACCTCCTTTGTCGTGTTCTTATTGTCTGTTTATTTGATGCCTCTTTCGTTGAGTGCCTTACTGTATCGTGCTGCGTTCTGAAGATGCTCCGAGTAGGTTCGTGCAAAGTTGTGGGTACCGCTGAAGTCTTCTTTGGCGCACATGTACAGGTAGTCGTGCTTTACGGGATTCAGCACGGCGTCGAGACCAGCTACCGATGCCACTCGGATGGGTCCTGGGGGCAGTCCTTCGTTCCGATAGGTGTTATAGGGACTGTCGATGGTGAGCATCGTGTTGTAAATGCGCTTAAGGGCAAAGTCCTTCAGGGCAAACTTCACCGTGGGATCAGCCTGAAGGGGCATGTGGTCGCGTAGACGGTTGAGATACATGCCGGCAATCATCGGTTTCTCTGCATCGTTGGCTGTCTCCTCGTCGATGATGCTGGCGAGTGTTGCCACTTCGATGGGTGTGAGGCCTACGGCTTTCGCTTTCTGCTGACGTTCTTCGTTCCAGAATCGGTCGTGTTCCTTCTTCATTCGCTCGAGGAATTTCTCAGGACTTACGTTCCAATAAATGTCATAGGTGTTGGGGATGAAGAGCGCGGCGACGGTTGCCGTGTCGAATCCCAGCTTCTGGCAAGCGGTTTGGTCGGTTAGCAACTTGGCCAAGTCGACGCTGTCCATGAGAAGCTTCGAGGTGACCGTCTGTGCCATTCTGTCCATTGTTCTCACCGAGGGAACGGTCAGGTTGAAGGGCGTCTGGATGCCGTTCTTCATGTGGCGGAAGAGGTTGAACGTGCTCAATCCTGGTTCTACAGCATAGCGTCCGGTCTTCACGTGCTCGGCATAAGCCGAATGGCGCACCAGTGTAGAGTAGCCAGTCATGCCGTGATCGGTGGAGTAGGGCTTCAGCTTGGTGAGTACAGAGTCGATGTTGTCGTCGCCGTCGATATAGACATAGTTCGTTTTGTCGCCCGATGTGAACGACGAGAAAAAGAAATAATAAATAAATCCGAGAATGACCACAACACAGACCCCTGCTGCTATGATAAACTTCTTCGATGCAATTTTTTTCATGACGTGTAATTTTGTTTGCAAAGGTACGAATAAGCGAGCGAAAAAACAAAAATTATTCTGCTTTTTCCAAGCGAAAGGCTCTTCAGCGTGAATGATAGGACGAATAAGCAGGCGAAAGAGCATGAAACAATCTGCTCAGAACAAAATATAAATCTGACATAAATCCTAACTATCTATTTGGGTTTAAGGAGGAAAAGCGTGAGGTTATCAGAAAATGAATGAAGAAAACTTTGGCTAGGGTGTTGTGTGTGTCGAATTTTTTGATTACTTTTGCGGTATGAAATTAAAGTTCACGATCAACTATCATACAGAGTGGGGGCAGAGCCTTCATGTAGAACTATCGTTAGCTTATGCTGACGGAAGAAAAACACAGCAAAATGTTCTCTTGCAGACATTAGACGGAGAACACTGGGAGGCAGAAACCGTAGTGATGAGCCATCGGCAACGACGGCTGAAGTCGATGGAGTACGTCTATCAAGTGGAGAATGCCGACGGCGAAATACTCAGGCGCGAATGGAATCTGGTGGGACGTGTCTATGCGGCCGACGAAAGCAAGAACTATGTCTTCGAGGACCATTGGCGCGACAAACCACTTAACTTCTACCTCTACACCAAAGCTTATCGCACCACCATGCGGAGTCAATCGAAAGGCGATGAGCCCGAACCGCTGGCGCTTCCCTTGTTCCGGAAGACCATCCTGTTCAGGGTGTCGGCTCCCCAACTGAAGGAAGGCGAGCTGCTAGGACTCATTGGTAATCATCCGGCACTTGGCGGTTGGAATCCCACGCGCTATCTTCGCATGATGAATGTGGGAGCCGATGTATGGATGCTGAGCGTAAATGTGGACGGAATCATCCTGCCGATAGAGTATAAATATGTGGTGATTGACGGAAAGACGAACCATCTGAAGCAATGGGAAGATGGCGACAACCGTTCGATTTCGACTGAGGTCCAGGACGGACAGGTGTGCGTCTATAGCGGTGATGCCCTGAGACTGCCCGAAGCGATGTGGCGCGGTGCTGGAGTCGTTGTGCCTTTGTTCTCGTTGAAGACCGAGTCGTCGTGTGGCGTTGGCGATATGGGCGACTTGAACACCCTCATAGCTTGGGCGAGCAAGGTCGGCATGAGAATGATTCAGCTGTTGCCGTTGAACGATACCACCGCCACGCATTCGTGGACAGACTCCCATCCGTACAATTGCATCTCTTGTTTTGCACTGCATCCTATCTATTTGGACCTTAAACAGTTAGGCGATATCGATGACGAAAAACTTTCACTCGGTTTCTCGCGTCAGCGCAGGGAGTTGAACACCTTGCCCGAGGTAGATTATCCCACCGTCTATCGGGTGAAGCAAAGCTATGTCGATGCCATATTCAAGACGAGAGGCGAAGCGGATTTAGCTTCGGAAGCCTTCCGGTCGTTCTATCAGAAGAGCGAGTCGTGGCTCTTGCCCTATGCCGCTTTCTGCGTTCTGCGCGACAAGAATGGAACGGCGCGAACGGCCGATTGGGGCGACCATCGTGTTTACGATGATTCCCTGCCCTTGAAGTTCCTTGCCGAAGATGCACCAGAGCGGGAAGCCATGCGAAAGGTGTTCTTCGTTCAGTTCCATCTTTATGAGCAACTGAAGCGAGCCGTCGACAATGCCCATGCCAAGGGCGTTGCGTTGAAAGGCGACTTGCCCGTAGGCATCTATCGCGATAGTGTTGAAACGTGGACGCATCCTGAGTTCTTCAACCTTGACGAACAGATGGGGACACCTCCGGACAAATTTCAGCCACACGGTCAGAATTGGGGATTCCCCACCTACAGATGGGAGGAAAAGGGCCTGATGGAATGGTACCGCAAGCGCCTCGCCTGGATGGAACAATTCTTCGACGCCCTGCGCATCGACCATGTCGTAGGCTTCTTCCGAGTGTGGTCGATACCCGAAGGCTATAAGTCGGGAACGATGGGACATTTCTCACCCGGACTTCCGCTCAGCGAAGAAGAGATTGGCCACTGGGGGCTTGAATTCAGGCGCGAACTGATGACTCGTCCGTTTGTCAACGAGGGCGTGTTGCAGAAGATGTTCGGCATTCATGCTTCCTATGTTCGCGAGCACTTCCTCGAGACGGAGCGCTATGGAATCTATCGGCTGAAGGCTGGTTATCGTAACCAGCGCGACATCTGCCGTCATTTCGAAGGCTTGCACGATGAGAACTCCCTTTGGATATGTGAAGGGCTTTGCCGTCTGGTGACGAACGTACTCTTTGTCGAGGATAAGCAACAAGGGCTCTATCATCCGCGTTTCGGCGTCTACAACGAACCCGTCTACGACATTCTGAGCGCCGATGAGAAAGATGCCTTCATGCGACTCTACAACAACTATTACTACGAGCGACACAACGACTTCTGGGCCATGAAGGCCGACCGGAAGTTCGCTGAGCTGTTGGCAAGTACGCGGATGCTGATTTGCGCTGAAGACCTTGGCCTCTTGCCCAAATGCGTCTCGAGTGTGCTCGATGCCCAGCGCATGCTAACCCTAGAAGTGCAGGATATGCCCAAGGAGCACGGCTATGAGTTCTCCCATCTGGACGCTTACCCCTATCGTAGTGTGGCCACCTTCTCCACGCACGACATGTCTCCGATGCGACTCTGGTGGGAAGAGAATGCTGGCCGCACGCAGCGCTACTATGCTACGATGCTACAGAAAGAGGGGAGGGCACCCAAGCAGTTGCCTTCACGTGTTGCCGAGGAAATCGTAGCCAGACACCTCTATTGTCCGTCTATGCTCTGTCTGCTCAGCATTCAGGATTGGCTCGCGATGGACAATCTACTGCGTTCGAAAGACGTCTACGCTGAGCGAATCAATAGCCCTTACGACAGTTACAATCAATGGAAGTACCGCATGAACGTCACCATCGAGGAACTCCTCGACGCCAAGCAGTTCAACATGAAGTTGCGGACGATGATTGAAAGAAGTAAGCGAACAAAAGCAGAGGGCCATGTATAAGACCTACATTTTCGATTTGGACGGGACGTTGCTCGACACTCTTGGTGATCTGGCCGCCAGCACCAATTATGCTTTGCGGCAGATGGCAATGCCCAGTCGAAGTATAGACGAAGTGAGACGATTTGTTGGGAATGGCGTAAGGGTGCTTATCGAGAAAGCGGTTCCTGAGGGAACATCGGCTGAACGCATGGAACAAACGCTTGCCATCTTCCGTCAGCACTATCTGGAACATGGCCTCGACACTACTCAGCCTTATCCGGGAATCGTCGACATGCTTAGGGAACTGAAGCAGAAGGGTTGTCTGATGGCTGTGGTGAGTAACAAATTCTATGCTGCCACCCGTGAGCTGTGCCATCATTTCTTTCCCGACACCATAGAGATTGCCATTGGTGAACGTGAGGACATCAGGCGGAAACCTGCACCCGATACGGTGGAGGAGGCCTTGAGGCAGCTGGGGGTAGGAAAGGAAGATGCCGTCTACGTAGGCGATAGCGATGTCGACCTGATGACGGCTCGCAATAGTGGACTTCCTTGTATCAGTGTGCTTTGGGGTTTCCGCGATCGTGCATTCCTTGAAAATCATGGGGCCACAACATTCATAGAGACACCCAAGGAACTAACGAATATATAATCCTTACAGAAGTCCTCTCAAAATTTGAGCAACAGATAGAAACCCTGAACAGTGACAGAACGCTTATTGTTGTTCGTCCTATCACTTTTCAGGGTTTTGTTTTCTTGTTCATCCTCCTTCTCAAGAAAGGAACAGCAGGGGCTCTACTTACACCAACGTATGGTCGTCGACGTATTTCTGCACTTCGTCCTTGTAGCTTTCGGATATCGGGATGAAGACCTTGTCGAACACCAATCTTCCGCGATCAATCATCTGCACCTTCTTCATGTGTACGATGTACGAGCGATGAATGCGCATAAATTGAGGGTGGGGAAGGAACTCGTCAATCTTCTTCATGTTGATGAGCGATACGATTGGTTCCTCGTTGTTCTCCACAAACACCTTCACATAGTCCTTGAATCCTTCTATGTAGAGTATGCTGTTCAGTGGTATCTGAACGAGTTTGTAGTCGCTTTTCACAAAGATAAACTGATCTTCCGAGAGCAGGTTCTGCCTCTTTGCCTCCTCAAAATACGTTATGGCTTTGTTGACGGTTGTCAGGAAGTCCTCGTAGCTGATGGGCTTCATCAGGTAGTCGAGAGCGTTCACTTTGTAACCCTCGATGGCGTAGCGCTCGAAGGCGGTTGTGAATACTACTCGGGTGCTCTTTGGCAGCACTTTAGCAAATTCCAAACCGCTGAGCTCGGGCATTTGTATGTCGAGGAACAGCAGGTCCACCGGATGCTCATGTAGGTCGCGTATGGCAGTGATGGCACTGTTGTAGGTTCCAATGAGTTTCAGTGGCGGTGTCTTCTGAGCGTATGTGGCCAGCATGTTTGCTGCCAGAGGCTCATCATCAATGATTGCGCAACTTAGTATCATAAATTGTGATTTTAGATGAGTAGATATTATTTTTGTCAATTTCTTTTTCCCAAGTATAATTGTTCGGATAGCACATGTCCAACCTCTTCTGAACGTTTGCAAGTCCAATTCCATGACCGCTATGGTCGTTCTCTCTCTTCGGATGGTTGGTATTGGCCACGTAGCATAAAATTTTTTCGTCGTTCGCAGAGATGTTGATGCTGATGAAGCTTGCCTCGGTGGCACTCACCCCGTGCTTGAAAGCGTTCTCGATAAGCGAGATGAATATGTAGGGCGCAACGTTGTATTCGCAGGGCGTGGGCAGATCGATGTTGAGTTCCACCTTTACACTGTCCTGGAGCCTAAGCTTCATAAGGTCCGTATAGGCCTTGATGAATTCTGTTACTTCAGTCAGGGCTATGTATGTCTCACGCCTGCCATAGAGCATCTTCCTCAGCAAATGACTCAACGATTGCACAGCCATCTGTGCTTTCTTCTGGTCGAGTTCTATCAGTGCGTATATGTTGTTCAGGGTGTTCAGCAGGAAGTGAGGGCTCGTTTGTAGTTGCAAGCTGCTCAATTGTGCTTCCACCCGTTCTATTTCCGATTCACGGGATGCCTTCTCTTTCATCTCCATCAGCAACGTCATGCGAAGCAATGTGGCCAGTGCTCCCGAGATTCCTATGGCCATTGTCAGCTGGATGAAAGCCATCGGCTTCTCCAGAAATTCAAGCGCCTTCGTCGTCTCCTTTGGCGTATAGCCCATCAACAGTTCTCGTTTGTGTATGAAGGAGAATACGTCGACGGTCAGCATCGAGAAGATAAACAGAAAGAACAGATTCCACATCCAGAACTTTTTCTTCTCGTCACATGCATAGTATTTCGGTGCAAGCCACAAGTAATTGATGTAGAACATCAGGCACATCGTGGTCGGCAGAACGATTCTCAAACAATAGATGACAACATCGTCCTTCTCATAGCGTGGTACCAGGAGCACGGTAGAAAAGAACACCCACGCCCAACAGACGACGTGTATCGTGTTGTATACCATCTTGTTCTTGATCATATATAATGCTTCAAGTCAATAGCCAAGAGGCTCGCCCACAATCACCACGATGTGGCGCTTGGCGGGGTGGGAGTTGCGAAGGAAATGAATGTAGTTGCAGATGCAGTCGGTTGATTTGCAATTGTGGCAAAGACCGTCCTTCTGGCATGGTGTTTCTACATTAAATCTTGATGCGTTGATGGGGGCAGCTGTCGACCTTGCCCTTTTCAGCGCGCTCTCCACATCTTGTGCGATTTTGTTGACACCGACAACGAATATCACCCGCTTTGGCCCCCATGTGATGGCTGCCACTCGGTTTCCATTGCCGTCGATGTTCACAATCACGCCATCCTCGCTCATCGCATTGGCGCTCGACAGATAGTAGTCGCAACTGAAAGCCCGTCGATAGCAATCAACCTGCTCGTCTACGGTTGTCGTCAAGTCGCGGTCGATAACCACGTAGTTGCCTGCATGCAATGCCGAAGTCAACCCCATGTCCCTGATGGTCATGGAGCCACCCCACGTTACGGTGCTGCCTTCCGGAATCAGATCGAGTACCTTTTGTCGCGCTTCCTCCGCCGTTGGCAGGTAATAGGCTTCAAAGTTTCTCTTTTCCAGATTGCTGACTACCTTTCGGCCTAGTCTTTCGTTACGGATATCTGTTGCAGACATTCGTCTTATCAGTAAATGTTAAAGTTATTAGTTCAACGACTGTAACCTGGCAATGTACTTGCCAAGTATGTCGAATTCAATGTTCACCTTCGTTCCTAATTCAATGTCGCAGAAGTTGGTATGCTCCAGTGTGTAGGGGATGATGGCTACGGTGAATGTGTCGTCTGTGGGGTTGCACACGGTCAGCGAAACGCCATTTACGGTTACGCTTCCTTTGTCTACGGTGAAATATCCACGTCGAGCCATTTCCTTGTCGTAGTTGTATCTGAACGTGAAATAGATGCTGCCTTCAGCATCCTCTTTCGCGATGCATTCGGCCGTTGTGTCCACGTGTCCCTGTACGATGTGTCCGTCCAGTCGTCCGTTCATCTTCATTGAACGTTCCACGTTCACCTTGTCGCCTACCTTCAGCAGACCAAGGTTGCTCCTTTCCAATGTCTCGCGCATAGCTGTCACCACGTATTCATCACCGTTGAGGCTTACAACCGTCAGGCACACGCCGTTGTGCGCCACACTCTGGTCGATAGTCAGTTCGTGACCGAACGAGCAGCATAGCGTGAAGTGAATGTTGTCCTTGTCGTGTTCGATACGAACAACCTTCGCAAACTCTTCGATAATACCAGAAAACATTTTCGGAGCGTTATGATTTTTCTATTGTTGTTACGGCCTTCGACGATCTTGTTCCTAGCGCCTTGGCCCTTTAAAGTCAAAAAGAGAGGGAAACCGCACGATGATGTGATGAAACTCCGAGAATGAAGGTTTTGAGGGCTCCCCGCCTTTGTAATCCACCGGCTTTACAGCTTAGGCCCCGAAGGGTTTTTATGTGGCCCGCCATTAGCAAAGGATGCGATCTCGGTTTTCAGTAATATTTTGATGAGTATCCCAATCGAACCGATACGGCCTCCCATATTTCTGCATGCAAAGATAATGTTTTTTTTCTAAATGCACACAATTTTCGAAATATATTTGCACTTTATTAATCTTTTTACTAATTTTGCCATCAAAATTTCAAAGACCTCCTCTTTGGGGCGTCGTGCGTACATAACATTTAATGATATTTCGACACTATGGAGTTACCTGATTTTATGAAGTATAGTGGTAAATACACCAACTCTGGATTTACTGAAAAAATATCCCGTGTGGCTAAGCGTGCTGGTGCTAAGCTGGTATATGCTGCTCTCATTCTCTTCTACACGTTGCAGAGCGACAAGGTATCTGTTAAGGACAAGGCCATCATCATTGGCGCACTAGGCTACCTTATCAGCCCGCTCGACGTTGTGCCCGATGCTATTCCCATCGCTGGCCTTGGCGACGACCTCGCCGTGCTTATCTACGTGTTGCAGAAGGTTTGGACAGATGTAAGCGATGATGTGAAGCAGAAGGCTCTCGACCGACTCTCTAAATGGTTCGACGAAGACGAGATTGCAGAGATTGATGGCATCTTCGACAAAACTCAGAAGCAGGAAACCCCAAAACAGACCGAACAATGAAGAAGATACTCGCCGCACTATTCCTGATGGTTTTCGTTGCTTCTTGTCACGAGAACCTTGAAGAGCGTGCCGCTCGCGATTGTGCTGAAGAGACACGTCGTGATTGTCCGCGCGTGATGAGCCCAGAGATGACTATGGACAGCCTCGTCTTTGAGAAAGACACACGCACCATGCGTTGCTATTCAACGGTCAGCGGTTCGCTCAGTGAAGCTAATCCTCAGGTTATCAGCCAGTTACGCGCGATGCTTCTTGACGCTCTTGTCAAGGAAACGGGCAACAAAGCCTACAAGGATGCGGGCTTCAACTTCCGTTATACCTTTATTTCAAATAAGTCAAAAGACAATATCGTTTACGACTTTACTTTCACGAAGAAAGACTATAACAGATAAAATACTTATCGCAATCCTAATTCCCGTTGCACGTATCCTCGATACTGCTTTCGGGTTTTATAGAAGATAGGTAAGGTCGCTTATGGCGGCCTTTTCCTAAATTGTCGTTTTTGTTCATCAATATTGGCGTTTTCCATCATCAATATTGTCGGTTTTGAAAACTAAAAGCGCCAGTTTTCATATCGTAAATGATGTTGAGATATTTACGAATATTGATAAGAAAATAGATACAATTAAAGTTGCGAATAGTATCTCTCTATCTATCATTACCCTTCGCAAATGCCTTTGGAAAAGTGGGTCTTTTTCAGAAAACACCTGTTTTATTATTGCTTTCGTCAAATCGACGGTGAATAGTATTGGCTTTCAGAGATACAAATAACTGCGACATGATGCTTGTTTGCATGGTGTCGCAGTTATTGATATTGTTGTTCCTAATGTCTGGTCGAGATCAGCGTTTCTCTTTGATGATACCGTGACGGTAGGCGTAGAGAAGTTGCTTGAGGTCTTCCACCTGCTTACGAAGTTCAGCGCCTTTATCGGTATCGGCAACGAGCATGCGGTGGGATGTCATCTCCACGATTTGCATCGTACTCTTGATGTCTGCACCTGTTCGCACGGCGTCTTCCTCGTTGGTGAATGGCTCGTGTTGTACAAGTTGGAAACCTCGCGAGTGATACACGAGTGTGTAGCCGGCAATACCAGTCGTCTTGTGATAGGCTTGTGAGAAACCTCCGTCGATCACCATGAGTTTTCCATTTGCCTTGATGGGATTCTCACCCTCGGCGGCATGCACAGGTACGTGGCCGTTGATGATGTGACGGTTAGGTCCCGTTACGTCGAAGGCATCAAGAATGCGCTCGCATACGCTCTCGTTGTCGCGAAGGAGGAAGTAGTTTCCCTTTTCCTCTTTATGAGTGGCCTTGTCGGCAATGAAATAGCGCTCGAACGTGGCCATCTTGGATTTGTCGAAGAGTATGCTGTCGGGACCGCACCAAAGATAGATGAAATAGTCGGTAGCATATTCTCGTTCGCGTGCATCAGTATCTCCTTGGAAGGCCGAGCGAATGAGCATACCCGTGTGGTGCATGAGGTCTTTGCCGCTATAGCTCTTGCCGTCGAAGAGCTGAACCTCCTTGAGCGAGCCGTCGCTATTGAGTGGGCAAGAGGCGTGGAACAGGAGGTTGTTGTTGACGATGGTGTACATGCAACCGTGACTGAAGAGTAGTTTGATGTGTTTGTGCAACTTCTCGTTCGTGGTGAACGAACGGTGAAGTCGGAGCATGAGGTCTTCTTCTTCAGGCGTAAGGGCCAGCGCATCGTTGCTATTGTATTGAAGGGTGGGGAAGAAGCATGAGGTGAGCGGATATTCCTTGCCGTTGACCTTACAAGTGTGACGCTCGAAGTCGATGGTCGAAAGGATGTCGCGGTCTTCCATTCCCCATTCCGGATGCTTGTGGAAGAGCTGTGCCTCCAGCTTGAACTGGATGACGGCTATGGCCTTGTGCATCATGGCCGTGAGGCGCGCGTTCTTCTCGTTGAGTTTCTCACTTCCCCCGCTGGTTTTCGGAATGAACTCTGAGCAAGGGTCGTCGTTGTAGGTATCAAGTGCGAAAGTGGCGAGCGGCACAAGGTTGATGCCGTAGGCCTCCTCGAGCGTGGTGAGGTTGGCGTAGCGAAGGCAAAGGCGAATGACGTTGCAAATGCAGGCATCGTTGCCAGCGTGCGCTCCCATCCAAAGGATGTCGTGGTTACCCCATTGGATATCCCAGTTGTCGTATTGACGAAGCAGGTCGAGAATGAGATGAGCTCCAGGACCTCGGTCGAAGATGTCGCCGAGGATGTGCAACTGGTCAATGGCCAATCGGTGGATGACCTGACAGATAGTGCAGATGAAGTCGTCGGCGCGTCCAGTATCGATGATGGTGTCGATGATGCCTTTCACATAGGCGGCCTTGTCGATGTCGTCGGTACGCTCATGGAGCAGTTCCTGTATGATGTAGGAGAATGATGGCGGAAGCGCCTTGCGCACTTTCGAGCGAGTGTATTTCGACGAAACTTCACGACACACCTTTACCAATTGGTGAATGGTGATGTGATACCAGTCGTCGATGTCGGGCTCCGTTTGTTTGACGAGTTCCAACTTTCGCTCGGGGTAGTAGATGAGCGTGCAGAGTTCACGTTTCTCGCTCTCTCTCACTTCGTTGCCAAAGAGTTCGTTGACCTTGCGCTTGATGTTTCCCGATGCGTTTTTCAACACATGCTGAAAGGCGGGGAAAGCACCGTGGAGGTCGGCCAGGAAGTGCTCAGTGCCTTTGGGAAGGTTGAGGATGGCTTGGAGGTTGATAATCTCGGTGCTTGCTTGGGCAACTGTTGGGAACGACTTCGAAAGAAGTTCCATGTAGCGGATGTCAAGAGGTTTGATCATTATGCTGTCGGATTTTTAGGTTTTTTACTAATATCAGGGATTCAAAGATTCGGGTGTCTGCACAATCTGAATGCTGTCTTGAATGTTCATGGCGTGCAATTGCTTCTGGATGGTGTGCGTTCCTTTGTCGGCTCGCGGTTCGATGGGCATGAAGCCTTCTTCCAACGCAAGACTATCGTGAAATATCTGTAGCAGACGAGAGGCGAATGGCAGAAGCTTGAGTTGCTGGAGCATACGCGAAATCCTGTCTTCGTTGTAGTCGGAGTAGCGTAACAGGGCGAAGAGCTGCGACAGGTGGCGCCGTGAAAGGGCATCGTGGCGAAGCTGGAACTGAACGTTGAACAAAAGATGGCAGATGGCCATTTCGGTGTCAGAGGGTTTCTCGTCTTGCCGCAGGTGGTCGAGCTTGCTCTTTGTCTTCAGTGCGTGACGTGCCAGCAGATGGTCGGTGGGTAAGGTGCCGTCGGGCTTCTGAAGCTTTTGCGGGAAACGGTCGACGGCGGTCGTATCGATGTTGGCGATGTCGAGGAAGAGCAAGTCGGCACCCAACTGTATATAGTCGAGGATGTGCTCGTCGTTTGCGTGTATCAGTATCTTTCGCCACGAGTCTTCTGAGAGCGATGAAATGGGTTGCTGGTGAAAGGTCGACGTTGCCCTGTTCTCATGGTCGAGGGCGATTCTCAGCAACAGGCTTTCGGTTCGCTTTTCCTCGTCGGTCATGAGCCTGAAGGTATTGCTATCGATGACTTTCTGGTAGAGTCGAACCATCTGCAACGCCATCGAGGAAGCCGTTATCTGGTTGGTCACCAAGGCGTTTCTCACGATGGCCAGTCTGGAGTTCCATCCCAGTTTCTTCATACGGCGTAGTTCCATTTCCCCGTGCACGTGGATGGCATCTGCCTGTCGAACGGCTTTCTCCAGGAAAGCAAACCGACGGAGCGTGTTCGACACACGTCCAGAGGCTTGCCATTGCCAAGGCTGAAGTCCTCCGTGCAAAGTGATGACGACAGGCAATCCCTGCTCTTCTGCCCAATGCTGAGCTCTTGCCACCAGCAGGCTCCAACAACCGTGAATATGGATGATGTCAGGAGATGTTTCCTTCGTCGTCTTTTTCAGTTGCGCAAGCGTCGTGGTGAGCGTGGTGTCGGCATATTTGTCCATCTGTTCAACCAACGTTTCCGCGTAGGAAGCGGTTGTTCCTACGTTCTGCGATTTTGGTATGAATTGTACGACT
>JAILAI010000195.1 GCA_024681705.1 Prevotella sp. | reverse complement strand
CTAACTACAAAGAAGTAAAGCAAATGCAAAACTTGAATTAAATAGAAGTAATGGCTTAACTTCTGTCCGAAAGGACGAGCGAAGCGATAACTACTTAACTTCCTAACTACAAAGAAGTAAAGCAAATGCGAAACTTGAATTAGTGGTTAGTGATTAGTTCATAGTTCATAGGGCTGCTGAGTTAACGGGCGCAAATTTGAGCCCGTTGAAGATAGACCCTATAGCTGGGGTAGTTGGTTGAACTGGCTGAGTTTTCAGCCCATTGTAATCGGCGCAAATCTTCGCCCATTGAAGATGGCTTTATAGGGGGCTCTAGGGCTTTATAGGGGGCTCTAGGGCCCCATAACCCCCTATAAAATCCCATAGCCCCCCATCCTCTCCCATAGCCCCCCATACCTCCCCCGCCTTCTTTAAACATAAATCAAGAAAATACATATTTGTTGAAAATTTTACATTTGTTGATGTGGCGTATCTAGAAAAAAGTTTGTACCTTTGCAAGCGAAAAGAACAGTTGCACGCAATGTAACACTGCTAGTATCGTATTTAAAATTAAATAGTTGGATTTTTTTGTGGCGTGAACGTTGTTGATAACGCACGCATTGTTCAGATGAAGCAGATGAATAATAACTAATATATTAGTAAAGGTATTTATTTATGAAAAAACTATTTGCGTTCTTGGTCTTCCTGCTGGCATCCTTGCAGGGAGCGTGGGGATGGGTAAGTGTATGGGAAGGCAGTGGAACGGAAGCCGACCCGTACCTCATCAACGAGTCAACTGACTGGGAGCATCTGATGGCAGATGTCGACATCGGTAGGTCGTATGAGGGCAAAGTGTTCCGCATGACCGCTGATATCGATACCTATGGCTATACTGTCGGCGTTAGCGAGGAGAAACCCTTCCGCGGTACGTTCGACGGCGACGGCCATACGCTGACGTTCAGTTCCGAAAACAACGTAGCTCCGTTCGGCTACGTTAGTGGGGCAACCATCCGTCATCTGAAGACGGTGGGAACCATCAAATCTTCTCGACAATATGCCGCTGGCATCGTGTCGATGGTGGTAGGAAGCACTACGACCTACATTTCCAATTGCGAGTCGTCGGTGACCTTATATGGCCACACCGTCAGCAATGCCGCTTTTGGCGGACTTGTCGGCGCGGTGGCTAAAGGAGGCCTGAACATCCACCGATGCATCTTCTCGGGCTATCTCGATTCCGAGAACAGTGCTGGCATGGTGGGATGGTCGAATGTCCCCGTCAGCATCACCTACAGCATTGTGAGTCCTTCGTTTACCATCCGCATCAATGGTGGCCGCACCTTCGTGCGCATGGCCGGAGGCGTGGAGGCAACGCTCAGCAACTGCTTCTTCACCCAGTACATCGAGCCGTCTATAGGCGAGGCACAGGGCGAGGGCGTGTTCAACGAGGTGATTCTCCCCGAGGGCTATTCCTATGAGATTGAGGGCGACCCCGCCGTTCAGATTGGAGGCGTCGACTTCTGGAGGAGCGGCACGTGGATTGTCATCAACCCCAAGGAAGGTTCGGCACAAGGCACGGGAAACGGCGAGGGCTTCAGCCATTGGTATACCGGTCAGACTGGTTGCTACGTGAGCGATCCCTTCACCCGCTACGGCCGTCATCAGCTTCTCGACGTCGAGCGTACGCCGGAGTTGTTCGTCAGCGCCACGCCCATTGCTCCTGCCGACGAGCGCGAGATGGACGGCACGAAGTACCGCTACCTCTCGGCACGCGACTATCACCTCTACATGAGCGACAAGGAGCGCCACGAGAAAGGCTACTACTTCGACGACTCCAGCGACCGCTATCTGGTGAAGACCGTCGATGGCTCTGACGCCTATATCACCGCCGTGACGGGCTGGGTTCCCGGTAACATTCCCAGCGACGGCGCTCAGATTCACAACGACCTTGTCGGCGTGTGGCACTCGCACACATTGCTGGGCACCATTGCCCCGCATGCCTTCGACGGATGTGCCGAATTGAAGAGCCTCTACTTCAAGGACACCGACGCCAACAACTACAACGAGCTCGAGCCCATGAAGTTCTCCATCGGCTCGTATGCCTTTGCCAATTGCCCCAACCTGAAAGAGGTGAAGCTGATGCAATACACCACGAAGGGCGACAACCATTGGGAGATCATACGCGTGCCCCAGATCACGAGCGTTGGCGACAGCCTTTTCGCTGGGTCGCCCAAGGCGAAGGTGAGCTGCCATGCCCAGGTGTATCAGGATTATCTCAGCAGCAAGATTTGGAAAGACTATTGGCACCGCTTTGTCGTATACGATGCCACTACGGCCGACATCACGTTGGATGGTGTGAAATATCACATCTACCGCGATATAACGGAGACCGAGCAACTCACCAACAAGAACAAGAAGGAGATGGTGGACCAACAGATTGGCTGGTGGAACACGGAGTACAAGAACTTCAATGCCGCCGAGCTGCTGGATGGCACCGACGAGAGCCAGAACATCTACTATACTTCGGTGGTGGGAGTAGAAGACTCCTATCTTAGGGGCCATGATGGCAAAATGATTATCTACAACGACGTTGGCGAATACTATAACTACAAGAACATCTGTCTGACCCGCGATGCCATTGCCGGCAACCCGAACGTGACGTCGATAGAGTTCAAGCAGACGTTCTCGCCAGACCAGACATCGCGTAGCGATCTGAAGATGGTCATCCAGAACGGAGCCTTCGAAGGATGTACCAACCTGAAGGAGCTTCGCATGTTCTACCGGGTATATATCGATGGCATGAACTATCTGACGCTCGGCCCGGAGGATGTCATTCCCGGCGACAATATCTTCGGCGGCCCGGTGTTCGACGAAGAAAACGGCTTGGGCAATGAGGAGACGGTTGAGTTGCTGATCAATTCGGTGCCTAAGGACTTTAAGATTCTCGTGGCTTCCGATCGCTACAACGAATTCCTCAACGACCCCAACTGGGCGAGATACTCATGCTTCATTGAGCCCGTAGAGCTGGAGGTGGCCTCCAAGCGTGATTTCGACATCGACGGACTCTCGTATGGCTACATCAGAAGCTTGAGCGGCATAGCACAGACATCGCAGACCGTGAGTCAGGACATCTCGTGGTGGACGGTGCCCCGCATCGCCATTGAAGTGATTCAGACCGCACTCACCATCAAGTCGTTGGTAACGTCAATAAAACTGGCAAAGGAAGCGTCGAAAAAATTTGCTAGAATAGCATTTCTTCAGCGTAAGTACGACTCCCTTATGGGTACGTATAAATTATATGCCCTTAATCTCACACACGACGAAGATGGTCTCCTGTTAAATGCTTTTCTCCGAAGCCTAAGCGGTCGGACAGACGAAGAGTTGGGCTTGACTTATTCGCTGCTCAATGAATTCGGACAGATTACCGGTAGGAATCGGTATGCTGGATATGCGGGTGAGTTGCTCAGTCATGGGTTTGGAAGAATGACGAATGAGGGCGTCTTTGTCTTCGAAATGGATGCAGCGAAGGAGTATACGCTTTCACAGTTGCGCTACGCAGCATCATCCATTATGATATATTCAGGCTCGGCAGCCACCAGAATTAAGGAATATTTAATAGAACCCTTAATGCCTGCGGCTATACAAGCAATGAACGCTGCAACGAGAGAGGGAGCAAGAGTTCAATTGCAGGCACTGACGAATTTCACACAACATTCAGTATTGGGTGGTATTTATTCGTCGGGCGAACTGGGACATTACAATAGCGACGCCTTGCAAAAAGGCATGCGAAGCAGCCTCCTGTCGAACATCCATCAGGTGGGTGCAGTAGGTGGCGGATTCATTATTACTACACCGCAAAAGAACCTCGTATACCACACGTATATCAAGTCGGTGGGCGACAACGTGACCGATGCGGTCATTCACGCCGGAACCGACCAAGGACAGGGCAGCAATGCCAACACCCGTACGATGGGCATCAAGGACGACGCCTTCAGAAACAAAAAGAATCTGCAGAGAGTGTCGTTCTACGAAAACAACGTTTCTACCAACGAGGCCATTCCGATGCTGCTTTCACTTCCCGACTCTGCCTTCGTGGGTTGTGAGAACCTGACGGAGTTCAGCACCTTGCTGAAAACCAAGAAGAACGGAACCTATGCGCTCGGACCTGAGAGCTTCATCCTGGCCGGCGACCACGTCTTCGAAGGCCTCGACCCGGAGAAGTTCCACATCGTCATCGACCCGAAGCGCAAGGAGGATTACCTCAACAACGAGTCGTGGGCACCACTGGAGAAATACTTCGTCTACCAGACGGCTACTCCCGACACTCCTTATTCTGAATATGGAGTCAAGTATTCGTATGTCTACGAGAACGGTTCCGTGCAGAAGGTGCACAAGGAGCAAGGCCACAAGATTGAGCACATGTTTGCCGCTGGGCCCGACCTGGGATTCATCAATGAGCACGGAGGCACCATGAAGTTGTGCAACGACATCGGTTCGTACAACAACTACCAGCTCGACGCCGTAGGAAGCGGAGCCTTCAGGGGATGCAACGAGTTGCGTGCCGTATACTTCACCGACCTCTTTGGCTCGGGTGCCTTTGGCGATAGCTATACCGATCTGAACATGACGCTCGAAGACTCGTGCTTCGTCAATTGTAAGAACCTGGCCGACCTCGACCTTCTCTATATGGTCACCGACGGCGACAACCACATCGACCCCATCAAACCATCGCAGCTGAAGATTGGCAAGGGCGTCTTCGAGGGAACCAATGCCCGTCTGAAGATGATGCCGCAACAGGTGGCCTGGTTCGAGGCCGACAGCACTTGGAACGTCTATCGCGACCGCTTCATGCCTTGCGTGATACAGGTGGCCGATGAAGGCGTGAAGGATGCACTTGGCGACATGTGCTATCATGACATGGCCGCCGAGCAAAACGACGTCAGCTATTGGAGCGACTATATCGACCTGGCACGTATCGGCGGTGTCGGATTCTCGTGGCTCGACGGACGTTTCACCAAGGAGAAGGACAACCTGAGGTCGTTCCCCGGCTTCAAGTACTTCGAGAGCGTAGGCCTCGACTATGTTGGCAACAGCTGGTTCAAGGACTGCTCAAAGCTGAGCAACATCGTGTTGCCTTCAACCATCAAGCGTATCGGAGACTATGCCTTCGACGGATGCGCCCTCAACGATATTGAGATTCCCGCTGGCGTCGAGGAAATCGGCACGTGTGCTTTCCGTAATTGTGGCGTCTTGAAGCACATCCTGGTGCGTGGCGAAAACCCCGCTAAGATTAACATGGCTTCGTTCCCACAAAACGAGGGCATGAAGATCTATGTTCCCGCCAGCAAGGTGAGCCTCTACAAAAACACATGGCTCGAGTATGCCGAATACATTGTCAGTGATGCCGAATACAAGACCAACAAGGTCGTCACGGTGAAAAAAGCCGGTACGCTGGCCGACGAGCTCGGACTCTACGTGGAGTGGAGCTACTCTGGTCTGTTGGCAGGCGACGAGCCTCGCTACCTTCACGGCAACTACGCCAAGTACGACTCGCTCACGGTGAAAGGTCCCCTCAACGACCTCGACCTCGCCGTCATCCGCTATCTCAGCGGTTGCGACTCTTATCATAACAACTATGGCAAACCCACCGACGGCAATCTGCAATACCTCAATCTCTATGATGCCAGCATCGTGAAGGATCCCGATTGTAAGGCTTTCTACCTGAACGCTGGATGGGGACTGACCGTTTCGTTGAGGTCTATCAAAGAGGACAATTGCATGCCGGCTTATGTCTTTGCCAATTGTAAGTCACTGAAGTCGGTTGTTCTTCCGAAGTCGCTCAAGTCGTTTGAGCAGGGTCTCTTCATTGGATGTAGCAGCCTGAACCAAGTGGCGTGTGTCGGTTCGCTGAAGATTGACGAATTCCTTTGGTCCCAGACGCAACTCGACTATCCGTTGAAGGAGCTGGTGCTCATCACCGACGAGGCCATGACCAGCAACTATGGCGACCCGTGGGGAAAGGACATCGGAAACGTGTACACTCTGAAGTCGCAAATTAGCCAATATATGGGCGAGGTAGAACTCACACGACGTGCACAGTATGTACTCGCTCCGTTTGACGACGACCATGTGATGAAAACGCTTGCCGAACGTGGCGAATTGTTCCCGTCGACATATGTGGGACGCGAAAATGTGGAGGGACTATTCTCTGGAAGCAACATCGAGAGATTCAACGAGTTCTTGTATTTCAAGAAAGTCAAGCACTTGGATCAGACCTTCATGGATTGCAACAATTTGCAAGAAATCACCTTGCCGCAATCGATAGAAAGCATTGCCGCTTCTGCTTTTGCCGGATGTTCGGTTCTCGATACCATCCGCGTGTCGAGCGAAAAGGTGCCAGAGCTGGCTCTTAATGCCTTCGAGTCGCTACCCAGCGACTTCCGCATTTTGGTGCCGAAGAATCTCTGTAAGCTCTACCGTACGAAGTGGGAGCAGTATGCCGACCATATCGTGCTGGATGAAGACGATTACGCCGACGAAAGCCTGGTGACCGTCACCGTCACTAATCCAAACATGTTGGCCGAGGCTCTGGGATTCACAA
The DNA here is from genome assembly GCA_024681705.1 of Prevotella sp. Classification (GTDB taxonomy): domain Bacteria; phylum Bacteroidota; class Bacteroidia; order Bacteroidales; family Bacteroidaceae; genus Prevotella. Next base: position 3,824 of record JAILAI010000195.1, on the reverse strand, counting down.
AGTCGGTTAGCTCAATGGATGGATTGCTCAACGGTGTCAGCGGTGACTATAGCCATCTGAAGAAGTTGAAGGTCATCGGTCCGATTTCGGGTGTCGACCTCGATTTGCTGAAGTACCTGGCAGGCTATTGCTCGTGGAGTCAGACACGAAATTTGGCCGGACATCTGGAATATATCGACCTCTACGATGCACAAATCGTTGAGAGCACCTACGTTCAGGGTGAAGAGTCTGCCTTAAACTTCCACAAATGGGCACCATTCAATTTTGGCGACAATGAGTTGCCTCGTCATGCTTTCCTGAAGGCCTATAGCCTGAAGACGCTCATTTTGCCACGCACGGTCAAGGTCGTACAAACACGCGCATTCCAGGAGTGCGAGGCGCTCGAAACACTTGTGCTGGGCGACGACCTGGAGGACTTCAACTGGAACTCACTCGACGACGACGTATCGCTGACGCGCATGTACATCTTGGCGAAGAAAAAGGTAGACATCTCCACCGATTTTGGCCCCTGGCGGTTGCTGTGCAACAACTACAACCCGACCTTCGACGCCTTCTACGTACGTCCGTCGCTCTATAGAACATACCTAAGCGATAACGACTATGTTGGCTCTTCATGGCAACGTACGAATAACATTTCAAAGGGTATGTTCGAGGACGATGAGTCGTTCTGCGCCTTCGCGTCGCACGCGGCTGCTACTATCGACGACCTTTCCGGCGTTAGTTCGGTCGATGGTTGGTTCGATTCGCATACTGGCGTAAAGGATCTGAGCATGTTGGGCTATACGTCTGTCGACTCGCTGAGCATCGCCACCTTCAGGCCGTTGACGCAACTGGAGCAAGTCTCCTTGCCGTATACGCTGACCGCCATGGAGCCAGGAATCTTCGCCGCCAATACCAACTTGCGTAGCGTCGACTTCCTGCAATGTGATTCTACCGACATCATCAGCAAACTCCACAACGATGGTCTGGAGCGCTATGGCATCAACAACAACACGACACTCGTCTATGTGCCTGAGACCTATGGTGAATGCGACGGAGTGAACATCGTGAGTTCCGCCGGTGGTACGTTGCACACGCAACTCTATCGCATGCCTGGTGATAAGGACTATGTGGTTCCCTATAGCTTCATGACCGATGCCGTTCAGAACACGCGCTCGTTCTCGGGTGGACGCGTCGCGGGTGCTCCCCGTACGCCTTTCACCACCTGTCTGCCTTACTATCTGCAGGTTCCGAGTGGACTACGTGCCTACCAGCTGACGGGCCGTGATGGCAACACGCTCATCTTCACACATGTGGACTCTCCCCGTATGGAGGCCAAGACACCTTACCTGCTAAGGTTCGAAGAGCAATCGGTCTATAGTGGTGGAAGCACGTTGCTGAACACCGATTTGCGACAGGAGATTCCTGCTAGTCGCGGGCTCCAGGCAGCTTCTTCCGAGGTGCTCGGGTTGCGCCTTGATGGAACGTTCGCCTCAATGAGCAATGAAGAGGCTTCGACGAGGGGTATTTCCGTGCTTCAGGGCGACGGTAACTGGCATCCCGTTAGTACAACCGTCGTGGAGAACAACACGCCGCAAGTGAAGCCCTTCACGGCCTATCTGCAGGCGGGTGGCTATCTCGGCACGTTCAGCATCGACTTCAACGAGAACGAGGGCATTGCCACCGATATCGACTCGATGAAGACGGTCGACGCCGACGGCACCGAGCACTACTACGACCTGAACGGTCGCGAGTTGCAAGGCAAGCCGAAGAAGGGTGTTGTCATCAAGCGCACGGCCGATGGTCGCAAGAACGGTCGTAAATACGTAACGAAATAATCTTTCGGATATCTCAATAAGAAAGGCTGGACCCAAACCACGGGTTCAGCCTTTCTTGCCTTTGCGGCCATGGGAGATGATAGGGGGCTATGGGATTTGATAGGGAATTATGGGAGATGGGGAATAATGGGAGATAATGGAGATTGGCGCTTTTCTCGCGACATCCTATGATGTCTTATAAAGTCCTATAACCCCTTATAACCCCTTATAATCCCCTATCAAACCCTATCAAACCCTATAGCCCCCCATAACCCCTACGAGGCCCCCAAGAGAGCCTCTCTAGCCCCCATCCCCTAAGAGATATCTTCTTTTTCTGCCCCCATCGCCCCTTTATTCCAATTTTTTTTTGTATTTTTGCACCAAGATTCCGTGCAAGCCCAAAGGCCAAGGTCATCCCAAAGCCTGAGTCGTGCACCATCACCATCCTTCTAAATCAATCATGAACAATCTACGTACAATAGCAAGCTGCTTCTTTCTGATGCTGACCCTTTCGATTGCGGCCCAGAATCGTGAGAAACTGAATTTCAATGCCAATTGGCTGCTCTACGTGGGCGACGCCCCCGATGCCGCCTCGTCCGACTTCGACGATAGCCCGTGGGAAAGCGTCACCTTGCCGCGGGCCTTCAACGAAGACGAGGCCTTCGCGCGCGACATTGCCGAACTCACCGACACCATCATGTGGTATCGCAAGCACTTCAAGGTCGACAATCCCCAGGGCAAGAACTATTTCATCGAGTTCGAGGGCGTGCGTCAGGCGGGCGAGTTCTGGCTCAACGGCCATCGGCTCGGTATGTCGAACAACGGTGTGATGGCATGTGGCTTCGACCTCACGCCATACGTGGTCGAGGGCGATAACGTGGTGGCCGTCAGAATCGACAATAGCTGGACCTATCGCGACCCAATCCATGAGAGCCGATTCCAGTGGAACGACCGCAATTTCAACGCTAACTACGGCGGCATTCCCAAGAACGTGTGGCTCCACGTGACGGGCCTGCTCTACCAAACCCTTCCGCTCTATAGCAATCTCGGCACTACCGGCACGTACGTCTATGCTACCGATATCGACGTGGCGGCGCGCAAGGCCGTGGTGAACGTGGAGTCGGAGGTCCGCAATAGTGATGTCCGTGAGCGCGTCTTCCGTTTGGTGGCGCTTGTGACCGATGCCGATGGCGAGGTGAAGGGCCGTTTCATCGGCGACCACGTGCGGCTGAATCCGGGCGAGACGCGCATCGTGAAAGCCTCGTCCGAGCTCTACGACCTGCATTTCTGGAGTTGGGGCTACGGCTATCTCTACACCGTCAGCACCTTCTTGCAAGAAGCGAATGGCGGGGGCGACATGCTGGTGCTGAACGACGAGGTGAAGACACGCACGGGATTCCGAAAGACACACTTCGGCGACGGCAAGATATGGCTCAACGACCGTGTGCTGATGGTTCACGGCTACGCCCAGCGCACGTCCAACGAATGGCCCTCGGTGGGCATTTCGGTACCCGCCTGGATGAGCGACTATAGCAACCGGCTGATGGTGGAGTCGGGCGGCAACCTAGTCAGATGGATGCACGTGACGCCCTGGAAGCAGGATGTGGAGTCGTGCGACCGAGTAGGACTATTGCAGGCCATGCCCGCCGGCGATGCCGAGAAGGACGTCGAAGGTGCCCGTTGGCAACAACGCATGGAACTGATGCGCGACGCCATCATCTACAACCGAAACAACCCCAGCATCGTATTCTACGAGTGTGGCAACAAGGGCATCAGCCGTGAGCATATGATTGCCATGAAAGCCTTGCGCGACCAATACGACCCCAACGGTGGAAGAGCCATAGGAAGTCGCGAGATGCTCGACATCAATGAGGCCGAATACGGCGGCGAGATGCTCTACATCAACAAGTCGGCCAAGCATCCCATGTGGGCGATGGAATATTGTCGCGACGAGGGACTTCGCCGCTATTGGGACCAATGGAGTCCGCCCTACCATCCCGAGGGTGCCGGACCGCTCTATCGTGGCAA
>JAILAI010000189.1 GCA_024681705.1 Prevotella sp. | reverse complement strand
ATAAAGATAAAACAGAAAATCAGTGGTGGCTTCCGAACTGATGACGGTGCCGATGATTTTGCCAAGTTACACTCCATAGCAGAAACAGCTATGAAGAATGGAAACTCCAAATTCAACGCAATACTTGCTGTTGTACAACAGTAAGGTAACTACTCATAACCATAAGGGTGCTGAGTAGTTACTTGGTGACGTCGAATAGTTAAATAAACATAAAAGTTTACAGGGTAGCTATTGTTTTATTAAATAATGTTCGTACCTTTGCAGCCGCTAAAGTGTGTATTGCGCTGGCTTTTATGCTAACAATGCCTTGATAAAGAGCGACTTAACCTTCAATTGCGAAGAAGTGAGGAGTTTCTTTTTAAGTGTGTTTGTGAGTGAAGTTTGCGCCCCACATTTAAAAAGAAACAGAAAATATTCAAACATCATTTTTAATTATTAAACTGAAATGCCAGGATTATTAGGAAAGAAAATCGGAATGACATCCGTTTTCAGTGCCGACGGCAAAAACGTGCCGTGCACTGTTATCGAAGCTGGTCCTTGTGTTGTTACTCAGGTGAAGACCGTCGAGAAAGACGGCTATCAGGCTGTTCAGCTTGGCTTCGGCGAAGCTAAGGAGAAGAACACCTCGAAGCCGATGATGGGCGTGTTCAAGAAGGCTGGTACAACACCAAAGCGCCACTTGGCCGAGTTCAAGTTTGACGAGGAGTACAACCTCGGCGACACCATCACGGTAGACATCTTCAATGATGTCCCATTCGTTGATGTTGTTGGTACGTCGAAGGGTAAGGGCTTCCAGGGCGTAATGAAGCGTCACGGATTCGGCGGCGTAGGCCAGAGCACTCACGGTCAGGACGACCGCGCTCGCAAGCCGGGTTCTATCGGTGCCTGTTCATACCCCGCAAAGGTGTTCAAGGGCATGCGCATGGGCGGCCAGATGGGCGGCGACCGCGTGACCACTCAGAACTTGAGAGTATTAAAGGTAATACCAGAGAGCAATCTTCTCATCGTGAAGGGCAGCATCGCTGGTTGTAATGGTTCAACCGTAATAATTAATAAGTAATGGAAGTTAGCGTATTAAATATCAAAGGCCAGGAGACCGGTAGAAAGGTTACTCTGAATGAGGCTATCTTCGGCATTGAACCGAACGACCATGTGCTTTATCTCGACGTGAAGCAGTATCTTGCCAACCAGCGTCAGGGAACAGCTAAGTCAAAGGAGCGCAGCGAGCACGCTGGTTCTACCCGCAAGCTGATCCGTCAGAAGGGCGGCGGCGGTGCACGTCGTGGTGATATCAATTCGCCCGTCCTCGTTGGAGGTGGCCGCGTGTTCGGTCCGAAGCCCCGCGACTATCGCTTCAAGCTGAACAAGAAGGTGAAGGTTCTTGCCCGCAAGAGCGCCCTCTCTTATAAGGCTAAGGAGAATGCAGTCGTTGTACTGGAAGATTTCACATTTGAAGCTCCGAAGACTAAAGATTTTGTAAATATTACTAAAAATCTTAAAGTCGACGGTAAAAAGGTGCTTCTCGTTTTGCCAGGTGTAAATAAAAATGTATATTTGTCGGCTCGGAATCTGCAGAACGCAGAAGTCATGGAGGCCGCCAACATCAACACTTACAAAGTGCTGAATGCTGACGTTCTTGTTGTGACTGAAAATTCGCTGGATACGATCGGCAATATCTTAAAGTAAAGGAGACAAGAAGATATGGCATTTATCATCAAACCGTTGGTCACTGAGAAGATGACCAAGATTACAGACAAGACTTCGGAAAAGAAGACCTATAAGGTAAAGGGCGAAAATCGTACCAAGAAGGCAGAGGCCAGCTATGGATTCATTGTGCGTCCCGATGCAAACAAGCTTCAGATTAAGAAAGAGGTTGAGGATCTGTATAATGTTACAGTGATTAGCGTGAACACAATGCGCTATGCTGGCAAGCGCTCCAGCCGCTACACCAAGGACGGGCTCGTCCGCGGTCAGCGCAATGCGTTCAAGAAGGCAATCGTTACCCTGAAGGAGGGCGACACAATTGATTTTTATAGCAATATTTAAATAAGAAATGGCAGTACGTAAATTAAAACCGGTAACTCCCGGTCAAAGACACAAGATTATTGGCACGTTCGAGGAAATTACTGCATCCGTGCCAGAGAAGTCTCTCGTTTACGGAAAACGCGCTACCGGTGGTCGAAACAACACCGGAAAGATGACCGTACGCTACATTGGCGGCGGTCACAAGCAGAAGTATCGCCTGGTCGACTTCAAGCGAGAGAAAGATGGTGTTCCAGCTGTAGTGAAGACAATCGAATACGACCCGAACCGCTCGGCTCGTATCGCTTTGCTGTACTACGCTGATGGTGAAAAACGTTACATTATTGCTCCTAACGGACTTGAGGTAGGTGCACAAGTGCAGTCGGGTGCTGACGCAGCACCTGAAGTGGGCAACGCCCTGCCGCTGGCAAACATCCCCGTGGGTACGATGATTCACAACATCGAGCTCCGCCCGGGTCAGGGTGCCAAGATGGTTCGCTCGGCTGGTAACTTTGCTCAGCTTACTTCTCGTGAAGGCACTTACTGCGTGATTAAGCTCCCCTCGGGTGAGACACGTAAGATCTTGAGTGCTTGTAAGGCAACTGTTGGTGTTGTAGGCAACGAGAGCCACGCCCTCGAGCAGTCGGGTAAGGCCGGACGCTCACGCTGGCTCGGACGTCGTCCTCACAACCGTGGTGTTGTGATGAACCCGCACGATCACCCGATGGGTGGTGGTGAAGGCCGCCAGAGCGGTGGACATCCGCGTTCGCGCAAGGGCTTGTATGCAAAGGGTCTTAAGACTCGTGCTCCGAAGAAGCTCTCGAACAAGTACATCATTTCAAGAGCAAGTAAGAAGTAAAACAAAGTAAACTGAAGTAAATTATGAGTCGTTCATTAAAAAAAGGCCCGTACATCAACGTGTCGCTCGAGAAGAAGATTCTCGCTATGAATGAGAGTGGCAAGAAGAATGTCGTCAAGACATGGGCCAGAGCTTCAATGATTTCCCCGGACTTCGTGGGACACACTGTAGCTGTTCATAACGGTAACAAATTTATCCCTGTTTACATTACTGAGAACATGGTAGGCCACAAGCTGGGAGAGTTTGCTCCTACACGTCGCTTCGGCGGCCATGCTGGTAACAAGAAGTAAACTGGGGCTGAAACCATTTAAACATCAGAAGCAATAATGGGAAAGAGAAAACAAATATCGGCTGAAAAAATTAAAGAAGCCCGCAAGACACAGTATTTTGCGAAGCTGAACAACGTTCCGTCTTCGCCTCGCAAAATGCGCTATGTCGTTGATATGATTCGCGGTATGGAAGTGAATCGTGCTCTCGGCGTGCTGCGTTTTTCCAACAAGGCTGCCGCTGCCAATGTGGAGAAGTTGCTCCGCTCGGCTATTAATAACTGGGAACAGAAAAATGACCGCAAGGCAGAAGATGGTGAGCTTTACATCTCTCGCGTCTTCGTAGATGAAGGCGTGACAATGAAGCGCATGCGCCCTGCACCCCAGGGTCGTGGATACCGCATCCGCAAGCGCTCAAACCACGTGACGCTGTTTGTTGACGTGAAACCTAATGACGTAAAAGAATAAGTAGAATGGGACAGAAAGTTAATCCAATTAGCAACCGCTTGGGCATTATCCGCGGTTGGGACTCAAACTGGTTCGGAGGTAAGAACTTCGGTGACAATCTGGTGGAAGACCAGAAAATCCGCAAGTACCTCAACGAGCGTTTGGCTAAGGCAAGCGTTTCGAAGATTGTCATCGAGCGCACGCTCAAGCTGGTCACCATTACTATCTGCACAGCCCGTCCGGGCATCGTCATCGGCAAGGGTGGACAGGATGTTGACAAACTGAAAGAGGAACTGAAGAAACTCTACGACAAGGAGATTCAGATCAATATCTTCGAGGTGAAGAAACCTGAACTCGACGCTACAATCGTTGCTACGAACATCGCTCGCCAGGTGGAAGGCAAGATTGCTTATCGTCGTGCCATCAAGCAGGCTATCGCGAACACAATGCGCGCTGGTGCCGAAGGCATCAAGGTGCAGATCTCGGGCCGTCTGAACGGTGCTGAAATCGCACGTAGCGAAATGCTGAAGGAAGGTCGTACACCGCTGCACACTTATCGCGCAGACATCGACTATTGCCAGACAGGCGCACTGACCAAGGTTGGTATGCTCGGCATCAAGGTGTGGATCTGCCGCGGTGAGGTCTATGGCAAAGTAGATCTGGCTCCCAACTTCGCTCAGGAGAAGTCGCAGGGACGTGGCAACGGCAAGATGGGCCGTGGCCGTAAGAGAAACAATAACCGTTAAAAGAAAGAAAAGTCATGTTACAGCCAAAAAGAGTAAGATATAGAAGACCTCAAGACGGACGTGGCAACAAAGGCAACGCCCACAGAGGTACACAACTGGCTTTCGGCTCGTTCGGTATCAAGACCCTCGACGCCAAATGGCTCGACAGCCGCCAGTTAGAGGCTGCCCGTGTGGCCATCAACCGTTACATGCAGCGTGAAGGACAAGTCTGGATCCGCATCTTCCCGGACAAACCAATCACCCGCAAGCCTGCTGACGTCCGAATGGGTAAAGGTAAGGGTGACCCCGCAGGATGGGTGGCTCCCGTAACTCCCGGACGCATCCTCTTCGAAGTAGAAGGCGTTCCCTTTGAGGTTGCCAAAGAGGCACTCCGCCTCGGCGCCCAGAAACTGCCCGTAAAAACAAAGTTCGTTGTAAGACGTGATTACGATAAAAACGCTTGATTATGAAAATTAAAGAAGTAAGAGAACTTTCTACCAACGACTTGGTGGAACGCATTGAGACAGAGGTTGCCAATCTTCACCAGATGAAGCTGAACCATTCGATTACTCCCATGGAGAATCCTTCTCTGATCAAGGCAGCTCGTCGCGACATCGCACGTCTGAAGACAGAACTTCGTCAGAGAGAACTTAATAAATAACAATGGTCCAGATGGAAACAAGAAATTTAAGAAAAACAAGACAGGGTGTCGTGATCAGCAACAAAATGGATAAAACCATTGTTATTGCATCCAAGTTCAAGGAGAAGCACCCTATTTACGGTAAGTTTGTGCAGAAGACCAAGAAGTATCATGCACACGATGAGAAGAATGAGGCAAACATCGGCGATACCGTACTCATTATGGAAACCCGTCCTCTGTCAAAGACAAAGAGATGGAGATTAGTTCAAATCGTAGAAAAGGCTAAATAATTATGATACAAGCAGAATCAAGACTTACAGTAGCTGACAACAGTGGTGCACGTGAAGCTCTCTGCATCCGTGTGCTCGGTGGCACACGCCGCCGCTATGCCAGCGTGGGTGATGTGATCGTTGTCGCTGTGAAGAACGCCATCCCCACTAGTGACGTGAAAAAAGGTGCAGTATCGAAGGCCCTGATTGTACGCACAAAGAAGGAAATCCGCCGCGCTGATGGTTCATACATCCGCTTCGACGACAATGCTTGTGTGCTGCTCAACAACGCTGGCGAACTCCGCGGCAGCCGTATCTTCGGCCCCGTAGCACGTGAGCTCCGCGCAGTGAACATGAAGGTCGTTTCTTTGGCACCAGAGGTTCTTTAATCATTAAAACAGACATTAGTAATGAGCAAATTACATATCAGAAAAGGTGACATGGTCCTTGTGATTGCTGGTAAGGACAATTACAAAGTCAAGGGCGACAAGACTCCGCATAAGGTGCTCAAGGTGCTCGTCAAGGAACAGCGTGCCATCGTGGAAGGAGTGAACCTCGTTTCCAAGAGCACGAAGCCGACGGCGAAGAACCCTCAGGGTGGCATCATCAAGCAGGAGGCACCCATTCATATCTCGAACTTGAGCCTGGTAGACCCCAAGAGCGGCGAGCCGACTCGTATTTCTGTAAAGCACGATGGCAAGAACGTCATCCGTGTTGCAAAAAAGTCAGGAGAGGAGATTAAATAATGAATACAGCACAGTTAAAGAAAGAGTATAAGGAGAACATCGCTCCGGCATTGCAGAAGCAGTTCAACTACACTTCTGCCATGCAGATTCCTGTCCTGAAGAAGATTGTTGTCAATCAGGGACTGGGAGACGCCACACAGGACAAGAAGATCATCGACGTGGCCATCAACGAGATTACCACTATCACTGGTCAGAAGGCTGTGGCTACTTATTCCAAGAAAGATATCGCCAACTTCAAACTCCGTAAGAAGATGCCCATCGGCGTGATGGTAACACTGCGCCGCGAGCGCATGTACGAGTTCCTTGAGAAGCTCGTCCGCATCGCCCTGCCGCGTATCCGCGACTTCAAGGGTATCGAGAGCAAGTTTGACGGCCGTGGTAACTACACACTCGGCATTCAGGAGCAGATCATCTTCCCTGAAATCAACATCGACTCAATCGACCGTATCCAGGGTATGAACATCACCTTCGTCACATCTGCAAAGACCGACGAAGAGGGCTTCGCTCTGCTGAAGGCATTTGGACTCCCATTCAAGAACGCTAAAAAAGATTAATAGATATGGCAAAGGAATCAATGAAAGCCCGTGAGGTGAAACGTGCAAAGCTCGTGGCTCGCTATGCTGAGAAACGTGCTGCGCTGAAGAACATCATTGCAACGACCGACGATCCCGCAGAGGCATACGAGGCTGCTCGCCAGCTGCAGAGCATCCCCCGCAACGCCAACCCCATCCGTCTGCACAACCGTTGCAAGATCACCGGTCGTCCGAAGGGTTACATTCGCCAGTTTGGCTTGTCACGTATCCAGTTCCGCGAGATGGCTTCGGCCGGTCTCATTCCTGGTGTGAAGAAGGCTTCTTGGTAAGAGGTGATTATTTTTAATATTGTCGGGGGAGTCCCGATTAATTAAACATTTATATTTTATGACAGATCCAATAGCAGATTATCTGACGAGGCTGAGAAATGCAATCATGGCTCATCACCGTGTTGTGGAAGTTCCAGCTTCAAACTTGAAGAAGGAAATCACGAAAATCCTCTTCGAGAAGGGCTACATCCTGAACTACAAGTTCATCGACGACGGCCCTCAGGGTACCATCAAGGTTGCCTTGAAGTACAACCCCCAAACAAAAGAGAACGCCATCAAGGTTCTCAAGAGAGTGTCCACCCCGGGTCTCCGTAAGTACACGGGTTACAAGGACATGCCGAGAGTTATTAACGGACTTGGTATTGCAATACTTTCTACGTCCCAAGGTGTAATGACAGACAAGGAAGCTTCCGCACAGAAAATCGGTGGCGAAGTTCTTTGCTATGTATATTAATAAGGAGGATAGAATATGTCAAGAATAGGTAAATTGCCAATCGCTATCCCCGCAGGCGTAACTATTGATATCAAGGATAACGTCGTTAGCGTAAAGGGTCCCAAGGGAGAACTCTCACAGAAGGTGGATCCGTCAATTCTCATCAAGAATGAGGATGGACATCTCGTATTTGAAATCGATGAGAAAAGCCCCGTGAACGTGAAGCAGAAGCAGGCTTTCCATGGTCTGTATCGTGCTTTGGTCAACAACATGGTTGTTGGTGTGAGCGAGGGATATAAGAAAGAGCTTGAGCTCGTCGGTGTGGGTTACCGTGTGTCTAACCAAGGCAACCTCATCGAGTTCTCACTGGGTTACACGCACCCCATCTTCATCCAGCTTCCCAAGGAAGTGAAAGTGGAGACCAAGTCGGAGCGTAACCAGAATCCTCAGATCATCCTGGAGTCTTGCGACAAGGCATTGCTCGGTCTTATTTGTGCAAAAATTCGTTCTTTCCGTATGCCGGAGCCTTATAAGGGTAAGGGTATTCTGTTCAAAGGCGAGGTTATCCGTAGAAAGTCTGGTAAGTCAGCCGCAGCTAAGTAATTTTAATTATTTACGATTATGACAACAAAGAAAGTAGAAAGACGAATCAAGATAAAGTTCAGAATTCGCAAGAGCGTTAATGGAACTGCAGAGCGTCCCCGCATGAGCGTTTTCCGCAGCAACAAGCAGATCTATGCACAGATCATCAACGACCTGACAGGCACTACTCTCGCTTCTGCATCTTCTCTCGGAATGGAAACCATGCCTAAGAAGGAGCAGGCCGCCAAGGTGGGTGAGATGATTGCCAAGAAGGCTCTCGAAGCTGGTGTAAACCAGGTGGTTTTCGACCGTAACGGTTATTTGTATCACGGACGCGTTAAAGAGCTGGCCGATGGCGCTCGTAAAGGTGGACTTAATTTCTAAACGATTATGGCAATGAACAAAGTTAAGATAAATAGCGATGTTGAGTTAAAGGATCGACTGGTTGCTATTAACCGTGTGACGAAAGTTACAAAGGGTGGTCGCACCTTCACATTTGCTGCCATCGTGGTTGTCGGCGACGGCAACGGCGTGATTGGCTGGGGCCTTGGTAAGGCAGGCGAAGTAACGGCTGCTATCTCCAAGGGTACTGAGGCCGCTAAGAAGAATCTGGTGAAGGTTCCCGTTCTCAAGGGTACCATTCCTCACGAGATCGAGGCTCGCTACGGCGGTGCCAAGGTATTCCTGAAGCCGGCTGCTGCTGGTACTGGTCTTGTGGCCGGTGGTGCTATGCGTGCTGTGCTCGAGAGTGTTGGCGTGAAAGACGTGCTTGCCAAGAGTAAGGGCTCTTCCAACCCCCACAACCTGGTGAAGGCTACCATTCTCGCTCTGAGTGAGATTCGCGACGCCTATACCATCGCAGGTCAGCGTGGCATCAGTATGGACAAAGTGTTTAACGGATAAAACCAGGAGGTTAGAAAATGGCAAAAATCAAGATTAAGCAGATTAAGAGCAAGATCGGCGCTCCTATCGATCAGAAGCGTACGCTCCTCGCACTGGGCCTGCACAAGATTTCTCAGGAAGTTGAAGTGGAAGACAATCCCAGCATCCGCGGCATGATCCGCAAGGTTCACCATCTGGTAACCGTAGTTGAATAATCATCGTCAAACGTTTAAATTGATTCGAATTATGAAATTAAATAGTTTAAAACCGGCAGAAGGTTCAACTCATTCACGTCGCCGCATCGGCCGTGGCACGGGTTCTGGTCTCGGTGGTACATCTACCCGTGGCCACAAGGGTGCCAAAGCTCGCTCTGGTTACAAGAAGAAGATTGGATTCGAAGGTGGTCAGATGCCTCTCCAGCGTCGCGTGCCGAAGGCTGGTTTCAAGAACATCAACCACAAAGAATATTATGCAGTGAACCTCTCTACTCTGCAGAAGCTGGCAGAGGAGAAGAACCTGACCAAGATTGGCATCGCTGAACTCAAAGAGGCTGGCATCACCAACGGCAAGAAGCTTGTGAAGATTCTTGGCACTGGCGAGCTGAAGGCTAAGATCGATGTAGAGGCCAATGCATTCTCTAAGACAGCCGAAGAGGCTATCAAGGCTGTTGGTGGTAACGCAACTATAATCTAATCACTTCAATGAAAAAGTTAATTGAGTACCTGAAGAATTGTTGGAGAATCGAGGATTTGCGCCAGCGAATCCTCATCACCATCCTGTTTATCGCTATCTACCGTTTCGGATCTTTCGTTGTGCTGCCTGGTATTGACCCCGCCGCACTTCAGAATCTGCAGCAGCAGACGGCAGGTGGCTTGATGTCGCTTCTCGACATGTTCTCAGGTGGTGCTTTTTCCAATGCGTCTATCTTCGCATTGGGAATCATGCCTTACATCTCTGCGTCAATCGTGATGCAGCTGCTCGCCGTCGCCGTACCTTATTTCCAGAAGATGCAGCGCGAGGGTGAGAGTGGTCGCAAGAAGATTATGTGGTACACTCGTCTGCTCACCGTGGGCATTCTGCTGTTCCAGGCTCCTGCTTACCTCATCAACCTGAAGATGCAGGCAGGAAGTGCTTTGTCACCGGGCGTGTCATGGGGTTTCTTCATGGCAACAGGTACATTCATCCTGGCAGCTGGTTCCATGTTCATCCTTTGGTTGGGCGAACGTATCACTGACAAGGGCATTGGTAATGGTATCTCCATCATCATTATGATTGGTATCATCGCCCGCCTGCCGCAGGCTTTTGTTCAGGAGGTCAGCTCTCGCTTCACTGCTATCACAGGTGGTGGTCTGGTGATGTTCATCGCCGAACTGCTCATTCTCTATGCAGTGGTGTGCGCCGCTATCCTTCTCGTTCAGGGTGTGCGCAAGGTGCCCGTGCAGTATGCAAAGCGTATTGTTGGTAACAAGCAGTATGGTGGTGCTCGTCAGTACATACCTCTGAAGTTGTTCGCCGCAAACGTTATGCCTATCATCTTCGCACAGGCAGTGATGTTTATTCCGCTTACACTTGTTCAGATCACTTCAGACTCTGCAAGTCCTGTTCTCCGTATGTTGCTCGACCGCAACAGCCTGCTGTATAATGTGGTGTTCGCAATCCTCATCATTGCCTTCACCTATTTCTATACAGCTATCACGCTGAACCCGACACAGATGGCAGAAGACATGAAGCGCAACAATGGCTTTATCCCTGGTGTTAAGCCCGGTAAGCCGACAGCCGACTACATTGAGACTGTGATGTCACGCATCACCTTCCCCGGTTCGCTGTTCATTGCCTTCATCGCAATCATGCCCGCCTTTGCAGGTCTGTTGAATGTTCAGGATGCTTTCTCACAGTTCTTTGGAGGAACGTCGCTTCTGATTCTCGTTGGTGTTGTCATCGACACGCTGACGCAGATTGAGAGCCACCTGATGATGCGCCACTACGAGGGCTTGCTGAATTCAGGTCGCGTCCGTTCCACCAGAAATGGAGTCATGCAGGCATATTAATCTGACGGATGAAGATATTTCTGAAGACAGAGGACGAAATTGAGCTAATGCGCCGAGCGAACCAACTTGTTGGTAAAACGCTCGGCGAATTGGCCAAACATATAAAGCCAGGTGTAACGACACTTCAGCTCGATACGATTGCAGAGGAGTTCATTCGCGATCATGGGGCTCTGCCCACTTTCAAGAACTTCCCGAATCCCTATGGCAATCCCTTTCCGGGCAGCATCTGCACTTCAGTCAACGATGTAGTCGTTCATGGAGTGCCCAACTCGCAGACCGTGTTGAAAGAGGGCGACATTATCACTATCGATTGTGGGACGTTGCTTGATGGCTTCAACGGAGACTCCGCCTACACTTTCTGTGTTGGAGAAGTAAGTGAAGAGGTAAAGAAGTTGCTGCGCACGACGAAGGAAAGCCTTTATCTGGGAATTCAAGCCGCAGTTGCAGGCAAGCATATCGGAGACATCAGCTATGCTGTACAGTCGCATTGCGAAGCCCAGCACTACGGTATCGTCAGAGAGCTGACTGGTCATGGAATAGGCCGAGAGATGCACGAAGACCCTCCCGTTCCCAATTATGGACGTCGAGGAAACGGCACAATGCTGAAAGCCGGAATGTGCATCGCCATTGAACCCATGGTGACCATGGGCGAGAGGTCCATTTATATGGATGCTCAGGACCGCTGGACCATTCGCACCCGCGATGGAAAGCATGCCGCACACTTCGAGCATACCATAGCAATACGCAGGGGTGAGGCTGAAATCCTGTCCTCGTTTGAAGAAGTAGAAACAATTGAAGGAAAATTATACTGAACATTTATGGCAAAGCAATCCGCAATAGAACAAGACGGAACGATTATCGAAGCACTGTCAAACGCCATGTTCCGAGTGGAATTGGAGAATGGTGTACTCATAACAGCTCATATCTCTGGCAAGATGCGTATGCATTACATCAAGATCTTGCCTGGAGACAAAGTGAAGGTTGAGATGAGTCCGTATGACCTCACCAAGGGAAGAATCGTATTTAGATACAAATAAACCATAGAGATAATATGAAGACAAGAGCATCATTAAAGAAGCGCACACCCGACTGCAAGATCGTTCGTCGCAAAGGTCGTCTGTACGTTATCAACAAGAAGAACCCTAAGTATAAACTGCGTCAGGGTTAATGTTAAATAAGCGTAAAAGTGACGTAGTCTGAAAAAAAAGTCGTAACTTTGCACGCTTTTTAGCGAATTTTGAATTTTAATTTTTATTTTTATCATCACAATCAATGGCAATAAGAATTGTTGGAGTAGATTTGCCCCAGAATAAGCGTGGCGAAATCGCATTGACCTATATCTATGGTATAGGTCGAAGTAGTTCAGCAAAGATATTGGACAAGGCTGGTGTTAGCCGTGACCTGAAGGTCAACGAATGGACTGACGACCAGGCAGCCAAAATCCGTGAAATCATCGGCGCTGAATTCAAAGTTGAAGGTGATCTCCGCAGTGAGATCCAGATGAACATCAAGCGACTGATGGATATTGGTTGCTATCGTGGAGTACGCCATCGTAATGGTCTTCCTGTACGCGGTCAGAGCACTAAGAATAATGCCCGTACTCGTAAGGGAAAGAAGAAGACTGTTGCAAATAAGAAGAAGGCCACAAAGTAATTAACATTTAAGCATTTAAGAACTATGGCAAAGAAAACAGTCACCAAGAAAAGAAACGTGAAGGTTGACGCACTGGGTCAGCTCCACGTACACAGCTCTTTCAATAATATCATCGTCTCTTTGGCAAACAGCGAGGGTCAGGTTATCTCTTGGTCTTCAGCTGGTAAGATGGGCTTCCGCGGTTCTAAGAAGAACACTCCGTACGCTGCTCAGATGGCAGCTGAGGATTGTGCAAAGGTTGCATACGATCTTGGCCTGCGCAAGGTAAAGGCTTATGTTAAGGGTCCGGGTAACGGTCGTGAGAGCGCTATTCGTGCTATCCATGGAGCTGGCATTGAAGTCATCGAGATTGTCGACGTTACACCGCTGCCACACAATGGCTGCCGTCCTCCGAAGCGTCGTCGCGTATAATTATTAAAAAAGAAACACATAGAGAATTATGGCAAGATATATTGGACCGAAATCGAAAATCGCGCGCCGTTTTGGCGAAGCCATTTTTGGCGCAGACAAAGTTTTGTCCAGGAGAAACTTCCCTCCTGGACAGCATGGCAACAACCGTCGCCGTAAGCAGTCGGAGTATGCTGTCATGTTGGCAGAGAAGCAGAAGGCCAAGTACACATACGGTGTTCTTGAGCGCCAGTTCCGCAACATGTTTGAAAAGGCAGCCAAGGCTGACGGCATCACTGGTGAGGTGCTGCTTCAGAACCTTGAGAGCCGTCTCGACAATGTAGTGTTCCGTATGGGTATTGCTCCCACACGTGCAGCTGCTCGTCAGCTCGTTGGCCACAAGCACATTGTTGTTGATGGTGAAGTTGTTAACATCCCTTCTTATCAGGTAAAACCGGGTCAGATTGTAGGTGTTCGCGAGAAGGCCAAGTCGCTTGAGGTTATTGAGGCAGCTCTTGCAGGCTTCAATCACAGCAAGTATCCTTGGATTGAGTGGGACGAGCAGACCAAGAGCGGTAAGTTCCTCCACAAGCCCGAGCGCGCCGACATCCCCGAAAACATCAAGGAGCAGTTAATCGTTGAGTTGTACTCTAAATAATCATTAAATTAATGGCGATATTAGCATTTCAAAAACCCGACAAAGTTGTAATGCTGGAGGCTAACGAGCGATTCGGCAAGTTCGAATTCCGCCCACTAGAGCCTGGCTTCGGAGTTACCGTTGGTAACGCCCTGCGCCGCATTCTCCTTTCGTCGCTCGAAGGTTATGCCATCAACACCATCAAGATTAGCGGTGTTGAGCATGAATTCTCTTCGGTGCCTGGCGTAAAGGAAGATGTCACCAACATTATCTTGAACTTGAAGCAGGTTCGCTTCAAGCAAGTAGTAGAAGAATTCGAGAATGAAAAGGTCAGTATCACCGTTGAGAACTCTACCGAGTTCACAGCAGGGGATATAGGCAAGTATCTGACTGGATTTGAAGTGTTAAACCCAGATTTGGTGATTTGTCATTTAGATGCAAAAGCTTCGATGCAGATAGACCTTACCATTAACAAGGGCCGCGGTTATGTTCCCTCTGAGGAGAACCGTGAGTTCTGCACCGATGTCAACGTAATTCCCATCGATTCTATTTACACACCAATCCGCAACGTTAAGTTCTCCGTTGAGCCTTATCGTGTCGAGCAAAAGACCGACTACGACAAGCTCGTCCTGGAAGTAACGACGGATGGTTCCATTCACCCGAAGGACGCTCTGAAGGAAGCCGCAAAGATCCTCATCTACCACTTCATGCTCTTCTCCGACGAGAAGATTACATTGGAGAACAACGATGTGGAAGGCAACCAGGAGTTCGACGAGGAAGTGCTTCACATGCGCCAGCTGCTGAAGACACGTCTGATCGACATGAACCTCTCGGTTCGTGCGCTCAACTGTCTGAAGGCTGCCGATGTGGAAACCCTCGGCGATCTGGTACAGTACAACAAGACCGACCTCCTGAAGTTCCGCAACTTCGGTAAGAAATCGCTTTCTGAGCTTGATGATTTGCTCGAGAGTCTGAATCTGTCGTTTGGAACCGATATTTCAAAGTACAAATTGGAGAAGGACTAATTCTCCCGAATTAAAAACAAACAATGAGACACGGAAAGAAATTCAACCATCTGAGCCGTACTGCTGATCACCGTCAGGCTATGCTTGCCAACATGGCCATCTCACTGATCACGCACAAAAGAATCACTACGACTCTTGCCAAGGCAAAGGCACTCAAAAAGTATGTAGAGCCCCTGCTGACAAGGGCAAAGGACGATAGCACCAACTCACGCCGCGTAGTGTTCCGCTATTTGCAGAACAAAGAGGCGCTGAAGGAACTCTTCGGCCCCATCGCCGAGAAGATTGCTGACCGTCCCGGTGGCTACACCCGCATTATCAAGCTGGGTCATCGTCTTGGCGACGCTGCCCCCATTGCATTCATCGAGCTCGTTGACTTCGACGAGAACATGGCTAAGGCTCCGAAGACTGCTGCCAAGCGTACTCGTCGTGGTGGCAAGAAGAAGGCTGAAGCACCCGTTGCCGAGGCTACAGAGGCTCCCGCAGCTGAAGAGGCAAAGGCTGAATAATAGCTTAGGGAAACATCAATTCTCTCATACAATAGAATCCCCGTTGCGGCAATACGCTGTCAACGGGGATTTTTTCGTGTTGTAGTTTGAAATTCAATCGATGACGGTTAAGCAACAGATATGCATTCGTAGTGGTGTGGATATAATGACAGATTGTTACGCTCTTTGCCTAAAGACGTTGGCATCGTGACGGTTTGAGGTTCATCGTGCACTAAGGTCTTTAAATAACGCGGGTTCGACGTAAATGAGTGTAGATTGATTTTAATGAGTGTATATTTTTTTTATTACTGTCCGCTAAACATATTTTTAGCTTCATATTTATGACTTTTGCCACTTGACAAGTCCCTTCTGACTCTTACAACGGCTGTCCACTAAAAAATGAGGATTTTATCTGGCTGCAAAACATGTTTTATTTTCATTTTAGCCTTTTGTGAGCTCTTACATCCCACACGTGGCTATATACGCACTGTGCACTGAATTGCACTAATTGCACTATGAACTATGCACTATAAAAAGCCCGAAGGGCTGGTAAGAGCACAGGCAGGTGGTGTAGCGTAGCGGAACCCCTGACAAAAGAATTCCCCAAGGAAAGTAGGGGCGGATCAGCGTATCCGCCCGTAGCGCAAGCAAACTAGATTCCCGCATTCGCAGCCCGCACAAATACATCATTCTGCGTGCCGTCTTCACCGACGTGAGAGCGGCACGTTTTTAATAAAAAATCGGCTGTTATATTTGTGCGTTTCAATTATTATGCGTATCTTTGCCACGTCGTTCTATACAATGACGACTACATCGAGGAAAGCTACAAGCTTTGTTCCGTCTGAGAATCTGCAAAATTCACTGTAATAGGAGCAAGTCTGAAAGCTGTTCTCCCTGTTGTGTATATATACGTTTCCTTCCTCAGCGAAGGCAGCTCACATATATACCTACAGGTGTGAGCTGCGTTTTCATTCTTATATTACGGGTATTGCAGAACCTTCAGACTGAGAATGTTAGTGAAGGCTCACACTCTTTGTATCTGTTAAAACGATAGTCAAACAGTGATATACCTATGTGGTAAGTAGAACTATGTCTTATGCTCAGCGGCATGACATAAATGTGCCTTTTGAGAAATCCTGTGTATCCTATAGAAACAATTAACCTATAAAAAGTTATGATTATGAGAACAAGAATAAAAGAAACGATTCTGTCCATGCTTGTTGTGTGTCTATGCATAACAAGTACCTCGGTGCTCGCTCAACGCGACGTACAAACAATGGATACTTCAAAGAATGAGGCTAATGCCGCTGAAGGCGGCGTGCTTCTCAACTCTGAGAACTTTCCTGATGATACGTTTCGCGCGTACATATCATCTATAACGGGGGTTCCAGAAGGCGGAATGATTAGCAAGGAGATAATACTATCGGTGACAAAGATAGATGTTTCTGGTAATTTCGCGAATATTGGTAATATATCAAACCTACGCGGTATACAACATTTCAAGAACCTAAAAAAACTCTTTTGTTCTTTTAACAAGCTGACAAACCTTGATGTTTCGGAAAATACAGGACTTGAATCATTGTGGTGTTCCGGCAATCTGCTAACGAACCTTGATGTAACTAACAACACATTCTTAACTGATTTGAGTTGTAGCCAAAACCTACTTGAAAGATTGGATGTCTCAAAGAATTCGCGTTTAAAAGAATTGTATTGTGATCGGAACCAGTTGACAAGTATAGATGTTTCGCAGAACACTTCTTTAGTACATTTTTGGTGCGACTATAACCAGTTAAAGAGTCTCAATGTGTCGGGGAATCCTTACCTGGAATCTTTCACTTGTACTAATAATCAGTTAACGAACCTAGATATGTCACAAAACAGATTTCTTCGGTCGTTGTGGTGTGGAAACAACCAACTAACAAGCCTTAAAATAAAGAATAACGCAAATCTAGAAACACTATTGTGCGGTGACAATCAGTTGACCAGTCTCGATGTCTCAGGTAATAAAACACTAACGGGATTAGAATGTCATAATAATAAGCTTTCAAATCTTAATGTCAGAGAAAATGCATCACTAACGTACATTTCTTGTTCTGATAATCAGTTGTCGAGCCTGGACTTGACAAACCAAAAAGCTTTGTCAAACCTCGTATGTAATAATAACGCTCTGACTTCCCTAGACATTACTGATAATACTTCTCTTGAAAACCTTAGTTGTGAGAATAACCAGCTGAAAAGTCTTGATGTGTCAAACCAAACCTCTCTTATCAGTTTAAATTGTAGCCACAATCAGTTGTCTACTCTTGACGTGACAAAAAGCACGACTTTGTGGAAGTTGGTCTGCAATTCAAACTGTTTGACGAGCCTTGATGTTTCTAAATGCCTTAGCCTTGTTCACGTTCTCTGTTATGGCAATCAGATTTCAAGTTTAGATATGTCAGCTTGTAAAGATATAGAAAGATTGTACTGCCACTCAAATCAGCTAACAAGTCTTGTCCTGCCGAAAAACTCAGCACTAAAGATTTTATATTGTATGTCTAATACGTTAACAGTTCTTGATGTCTCTAATAATGCAGAGTTAGAAGAATTGTCGTGTGAAGATAACAAGTTAAAGCATATAGACGTATCTGGTTGTGTGTCACTGAAACGATTGAGGTTATATAGCCCTCTTGTTAAATGTGAGATTACAGATCTGGATTTGTCTGATTGCAAACAGCTCGAAGAGTTAGAATGTTCAAATGGCATCTTAGAAAGATTGAATGTTACTGGTTGTAGTTATCTAAGAAGTTTGGGTTGTGAAAGTAATGTAATTGTGAACATAGATTTATCTGGGTGCACATCTTTGGCTTACTTTGGATGTTCAAACAACCAAATTAAAAGCCTCAACATGTCTGGATGTAAAGCCTTGAAAAGCATTGGTTGTACTGACAATCAATTATCCTATCTTGATCTTTCTGAATGCAAATCAATAGAGTATATTGATTGTTCAAATAACCAGTTAGCAAGTTTGGACCTTTCTGGAAATACGTCTTTATATTTTTTAGATTGTAGTAATAACAAACTGGTTAGTCTAGACATTAAAGGTTGTAGTTCACTTACAGACTTGTTCATAAACCAAAACCAGTTAGCTTGTATTAATGCATCAGGGTGTAAGTCTCTGACATTTATAGATTGTACAGCCCTACAATTAGAGGAACTTGATGTTACAGGGTGTGCATCCTTAACTTGTTTATATTGTAACAACAATAAACTGAAGACTCTAAGTGTGGCAGGATGTACGTCACTGAAAGAATTGAGTTGCGGTATAAACAAGTTGGCAAGTCTCAATGTTTCTGGATGCATTTCACTAACATATTTGTATTGTAGCCGTAATCAGCTGACAAAGCTTGATGTCTCAGAATGTAAGAATCTCGAAGACTTATGGTGTTCCGATAATCAGTTGTCGATTCTTAATGTTTCCGCCAACAGCAAACTTGTTGAGTTGGCATGCTCTGATAATCAGCTCACAAATTTAGACATTTCTAACAACCCAAATCTCGTAAGACTATATTGTAATAACAACCAATTGACCAATCTTAAATTGCTAAATAATTCAGTACTGAAAGACTTGGATTGTAGAAGCAACCATCTGATGTGCTTGGACTTGAGTGGTTGCACCGAATTATTTCAAATGCAAGTAAAGAGTTGGTGGCTTTCCCCTCAGAGTGTTTCTGTACAAGCTATGTCGTTGGGGTCAAATAAGTATTGTTTTCGGATTCCCGATGAGTTTGAAGTGGAGAAGGTCAAATATCCGATACCACCTTTTAATGAACCTGTAGAAGAAGGGAAATACTTTTTCTATAGTAATTCTGAACCAGAACAAATGACTTATGATTATGAGGTGCATGACTTGGGATATAAGATGCAAGTAAATATAAACTTTACAGATGTTGTACCAGTCAGTGAGAACACTATTTATTTAAACAATGAAGAGGCGTTCACAGGCACAGAGGCTATTCTTTCAGTAAAAATGAAAAATACTGTTCCAATTGAGGGCTTTGAGTTTGATATGTTCTTGCCCGACGGCGTTACATTTGCTATGGATAATGATGGATTTCCAGATGTCTCGCTCAGCACAGAGCGTACTACCATGCGAAAGACTAATAGTTTTGATGCAGTCGTTCAAGGTGACGGTTCTCTGCGTGTGTTAGCAGCTTCAACGAATGGATCCACAATTAGTGGAGACGATGGAGAGGTTGTAACGGTAAGAGTCGTTCTCGATGAACACATGAAAAAGGGCGAATACTTAATCCTTCTTAAAAACATAGTGCTGTCGGACAAAAACGCAATAATCTATTCAACAGAATTAGCAGCAGGTTCGCTTATAGTAGCAGAAGGATTGTTAGGAGACGCAAATACTGACATGCGCGTCGACGTGGGTGACTTCACGGCAACAGCCCACCATATCCTTGGCAATACGCCGACGCAGTTCAACAGCAAGGCGGCCGATGCGAACCAGGACAGCCGTATTGACGTGGGCGACCTGACTGCCATTGCCCATATTATCCTCTATGGAAGCGTGAACATCCCGAACCACGCGCCTTCACCTCGACATCTTGCTGCCAGTATGGCAGAAGCGGAGAATACAGACAACTATGTCTACATCGATCCCTTCAGTGCCAGCACGGGGGCTGAGTATGTCGTGGCGGTCAACATGAAGAATGAAGTGGAGGCCGAAGGCTTTGAGTTCGACATGTATCTGCCCGACGGCATGAGCTTTGTGCTCGATGAGGACGGATTCCCAGAGGCAAGTCTGAGCACGGAGCGCACCACGGCCCGCAAGACCAACAACTTCGATGCCGTGATACAGCCCGACGGCGCTCTGCGCGTGCTCGCCGCCTCTTCCAACGGCTCCACCATCAGTGGCAATGACGGTGAGGTGGCCTTGGTGAAGATAAAGATTGATGAGGGCCTCGCCGCAGGAACCTACACGCTGCAGCTGAAGAACATCGTCATTTCAGATGTGGATGCCGTGAGCCACTACACGGAAGAACGCGATGCATACGCTACGGTTGTGCAAGGAGTGGCAACAGGTGTGGATGGGTTTGACGCTGATGCACCGACAGCAGGTTATTACTACAATCTGAATGGCCAGCTTGTCCGCCGCAATGCTACCACCGATGGCCTGCCCGCTGGTGTCTACATCGTCAACGGAAAGAAAGTAGTCGTGAAGTAGTTCCACATAGCGTGGTTTTATCACGAATTTGAGAATTGGAGAATTGCCTTCAGCATAGATGCACCATGCACGGCAATTCTCTGATGCTCAGGCTAAGACCAATTGTGAATCGTCTACATGTTTTCTGGCGCAGCCACTCCCCTCCCATCTCAGGGGAGGGGTAGGGGTGGGGTGAGCGTAAACCTGGCGCAAGAAAGATTTGTACCCCACCCAAGCACCCCTTCCCTAAGATCCCCTAAGAAGGGAAAGGAGTGGCTGCGCACAGATGGAAACACACATTTGAAACGGAATACGAAACATCATTCCTCTCTTAACTATGTGGAGGTGCCAACTGCTATATTGTTACCAAAACAATTCGCCCCCAACTTGAGGGCGAATTCTAGCAAGGGAGGGGCGCATGTACGATGGGTATGGTGGGCGAGTATGCTCATGCCAGTGTCACTGAGATATTTGAGTTTCCAACCGACGAAGCGCAGTGGAGCGCCCTTCATGGCGACACTTATCTCGACGTCATTCAGGAGTGTGGAGCTGCATCGCTGAACCAGCGCACGACCGACGGTCCGGAAATCTTGATAGGCCGTTCCACTCTCGACCGTAGTAAGTGCACACAAGCCCTGCGCACGCTGTCTCTCAACGTCAACGTGGATGGCAAGGTGGGCATCCGCTTCAAGGATCCTGAGGCACAGAACGCCTGCATGACATCCTTCGACATCAACCCGCAGGACGGCGTCATCACGCTGCGCGAGTCGTTCGAGTCCACCGTTTCCGCTTTCCAGCAGCGATTCAATCCCGCTGCCACCCACGTGAGATATTTCCCCGAGCTCCGCTTTTTCGCCGGCATCAATCGCATGGAGAGCGGCATGATCTCTGGTCTCAGCCAGCTTGAAGAGGTCGAGTTGCCCAAGCAGCTCCGCAATCTCGGCCCCGAAGTGTTCAGCGGCTGTGATGCCCTGCCTGCTGTCATGCTGCCCGCATCCTTCCGCGTGGCCGAGCCGGGAGCTTTCCACCGGTCTTCCATCTCCGACATCTTCGTGGCGAAAAAGAACCCGCAGCTGGTGAGCCGCCAGGGAATCCTTTTCACCGACTCTGTCAACATCCACGATGATGTGGACTATCTCAATGCCCTCATGGCCTATCCGCCGGCTCGTGGACAAGACACAGCGACGGTGTGTGGACCGCTCTTTGCCATCCTCGAAGGTGCTTTCTACCGGATACCCAACCTGCGCAGCATCTACATCGACAACCCGCTGCCGGAGGGCGAACGTGCCGAACTGATGCCCGATGGCATCATACATGAGCAGGACAATACGCTCATGCAGATCTACATCAACGATGGTTCGTCTCACGGAGCTACGCTCGAAAATGTAGACGAACCGGTGCTCTTCCCCGAGTATGCCGACGTCAACATGCTCGACGAAGACGACCCTTGGCTGCCCTATGTCGAGGCCGGGCGCATTGAGCGTTATTTCCCTCTCCGTGTGGGTCCGCTGGGCTGGCACTCGCTCTACATCGGCTTTGCCACCCGGCTTCCCGAACAGCTCAAGGCCTATATCGTGAGACGGGCTGAGCTGGAGGAGCATGTGGCTGAGCTGAAGCGCACAGCCAACCTGCTGCCGCATGAGACTCCCGTCCTCATCAAGGCCGAAGAACCAGGCACCTATCTTCTCTATCCCGAGCACGGAAAGGTGTACGAACTCAACAAGTCGTGGAACCGGCTGACGGGCTCTTATATAGGACAAAACGATCAGTTTGGAACACCCGTCAATCAGGAAGGCGTCAACCGTGGCTCCCTGCTCACGCTTGGTCTCGACGATGAGGGTGAGATTGGACTCTTCTACTACCAGCATCAGGGCGAGATACCTCCCTACGAGGCTTTCCTCTACTGCAATCTTGTGGGCATAGACGAGCATTTCATTCCCTATTACATCTTCGATATCGACGACGACCCACTGCCTTCTGTCCCCACCGCCATAACCGACAACAACTCTCGGCTTACCGGTTCCAGCTCTGTGTTCTACACCCTCGACGGACGGAAGATTGAGGGCAGGCCCACAGTGAAGGGCATCTACATCAACAACGGGCGGAAAGTGGTGGTCAGATAGATCCGTAAAAAACGCGTGCGATGGCTCATTTAGGGAAATCCCTATTCGATTTAGGGAAAACTTTTTTTGCCACTTGCATAATTTCAATTATCTTTGCAGCGATAAAATATCGTTAGTGTTAATATATTAATAAGGAGATACAGGCATGAAGAAAGTAGCTATCTTTGCAGTGGGCGCAGCACTGTTGCTGAGCAGCTGCGGTTCTTACACGGCCAGTGGAGCCTACACCGGCTCCTCGTTGGGCAGCATTCTGGGGTCGGCCATTGGCGGGCTCGCCGGCGGTCCGCGTGGAAGTGACTGGGGCACCATCATCGGTATGGCAGGCGGCGCCGTCGTTGGCACTGCCATTGGAAGTGCAGCCGACCAGTCGCGACGCGAAAGGATTGACGAATACCACCAGCGCACCCAGGCCCGCATGGAGCAGCGCTCCACCATGGGGCAGGGCAGCTATGGCTACGACAACCACGGTGACAGCGGCTATGACCCGCACAACGGTGGCGACGACCGCATCGACCTGGGCATCGCAGGTGCTCCCGGCAGCGTGCCTTCGCAGCAGATGACAGCCGGTAGCGGCACACTCGTCATCAGCAACGTGCGCTATCTTGACGACAATGGAGACCAGACATTGGGTGCTGGAGAGGTGGCAAAGATTACCTTCGATCTGAAGAATACGTCGGGCCAGACGCTCTATAATGTGCG
>JAILAI010000186.1 GCA_024681705.1 Prevotella sp. | reverse complement strand
CATGATGGCTGGTCACGCCGTGATTCTTAGTTTCACATGCGTCATCTTCCTCGGTTGGTCAATGGGTGTCGGCTATGGCCTTGGACTGAACATCTTCAGTATCATCATGCTGCTCTTTATGAATCTGCTTGAAGTGCTTGTCGCCTTCGTGCAGGCGTACGTGTTCACCATGCTTAGTGCTGTGTTCATTGGACTTGCTCATAAAGATCATCACGAAGAATAAGAATAGATAAATTATAAAATAATTAAGTATTAACAAATAAAAAAATTAAAAGTTATGGTATTTTCAACATTATTAGCCGCTGAAGGCCTGGCACAGCTGGGTTGCGGTATTGGTGCAGGTATTGCAACGATTGGTGCAGGTATGGGTATTGGAAAGATTGGTGGTAGTGCAATGGATGCCATCGCCCGTCAGCCCGAGGCCACAGGTAAGATTCAGACAAACATGATTCTGACATCAGCATTTGTGGAGGGTTGTGCACTCTTTGCCATTGCTGCTTGTGCATTCCTTATTAAGTAAGAATAAGCAAATTGTTGCTAATGGATTTCACAAAATTGCCATCAATCCTCACGCCTGATCTAGGACTCCTGTTCTGGATGCTTTTAGCGTTTCTGGTGGTTTTCTTCGTACTTGCTAAATACGGCTTCCCCGCCATTACCAATATGGTTGAAGAACGTAAGAAGTATATTGATGAAAGCCTGAAAAAAGCCCATGAGGCCTCAGAACGTCTAGAAAACATCAAACAAGAGAGTGAGGCCATTCTTCAAGAAGCTCGTGAGAAGCAATCACAGATCTTGAAGGAAGCTGCCGACACGCGTGAAGCCATCGTTCAGAAGGCTCAGGAGAAGGCAAGAAGCGAAGGAGCCCGTCTCATTTCTGAGGCTAAGGTCGAAATCGAAGGAGAGAAGCAGCAGGCCATACGCGACATTCGTGCGCAGGTTGCGAGCCTTTCCGTCGAGATTGCCGAAAAGATTCTTCGCGAGAAGCTTTCTACAGATGCTGAGCAGATGAAGATGATAGACAGATTGTTGGATGATGTGACAGCTGCTAAATAATAATAGGTTATGGATATAGGAGTAATATCGGTTCGATATGCGCGTGCACTTCTGAAAAGTGCTACGGAGCAGAAACTGGAAGACGCTGTCTATCAAGACATGCAGACTCTGGCTGATTGCTACGTCCGCGTTCCTCAGTTGAGGTTTACGATAGACAACCCTATGCTCGCAAAGGACAAGAAACTGGCATTGCTGAAAACAGCATGTGGCGATAAGCGTTCTGAAGTGACAGACCGTTTCATCGAGATTGTTCTTAACGAAGACAGGGAAAGCATCCTGCAATTCATGGCCAATTCGTATATCACTCTTTACAGGCAACAAAAGAACGTCATCCGCGGACGACTCATCACCGCCACAGCCGTCAGTCCTTCTACAGAACAGAAGATGCGGCAGATGGTGGAGAGCAGAACTAACGGAAAAGTGGAATTCGAATCTGAGGTGAATCCCGAAATTATTGGCGGATTCATCCTCGAGTACGACACATACAGAATGGATGCGAGCGTCAAGTCGAAGCTCAATTCGATTCTCAATACACTAAAAAAATAAGAAAAATGTCAGATAAAATAAAACCAAGCGAAGTTTCCCAAGTCTTACTTCAGCAACTGCGGGGTATCAACGACCAGGAGAACTACGATGAAGTAGGCACGGTTCTCACCGTTAGCGACGGTGTGGCCCGCATCTATGGCCTTCGCAATGCAGAGGCCAATGAGCTGCTTGAGTTCGAAAACGGAACGATGGCCATCGTGATGAACCTGGAGGAGGATAACGTAGGTTGCGTGCTACTCGGCCCAACGTCAGGTATCAAAGAGGGACAAGTCGTCAAACGAACGAAGCGCATTGCTTCTATTCGCGTGAACGACAACATGCTCGGTCGTGTAATCAATCCATTGGGACAGGCTATCGACGGAAAGGGTGATATTGATTTGACAGGAGCATTCGAGATGCCTCTCGACCGCAAGGCCCCTGGTGTAATCTATCGTCAACCCGTGAAGGAGCCATTACAGACTGGTCTGAAAGCTGTAGACTCAATGATTCCTATTGGACGTGGACAGCGTGAGTTGATTATTGGTGACCGTCAGACCGGTAAGACAGCTATCGCTGTTGACACCATCATCAATCAGAAGAGCTTCTATGAAGCAGGTAAACCTGTTTATTGCATCTATGTTGCCATCGGTCAGAAGGCTTCAACCGTAGCAGCTCTTGTTGCCACATTGAAGGAGCATGGTGCATTGTCGTATACCATCATCGTTGCTGCTACTGCCGCCGATCCGGCTGCTATGCAGTATTATGCACCTTTTGCTGGCGCCGCTATCGGAGAGTATTTCCGTGATAGAGGCCTTCCTGCACTTGTCGTTTACGACGACCTTTCGAAACAGGCTGTTGCCTATCGTGAGGTGTCGCTGATTCTTCGTCGTCCTTCCGGACGTGAAGCCTATCCTGGCGACGTCTTCTACCTCCATTCTCGTTTGCTCGAAAGAGCTGCAAAGATCAACGAGCAGCAGGAAGTGGCAGAGCAGATGAACGACCTGCCCGAATGCATGAAGGGTCATGTGAAAGGTGGTGGTTCGCTAACCGCTCTTCCTATCATCGAGACTCAGGCTGGTGACGTTTCTGCTTACATCCCGACGAATGTAATTTCGATTACCGATGGTCAGATCTATCTGGAGTCAGACCTTTTCAACCAAGGTTTCCGTCCCGCTATCAATGTGGGTATTTCGGTTTCTCGTGTGGGCGGTTCTGCACAGATCAAATCCATGAAGAAAGTTGCTGGTACGCTAAAGATTGACCAAGCTCAGTATCGTGAGCTCGAGGCATTCTCGAAGTTCTCCAGCGATATGGATGCCGTGACGGCTATGACGCTTGACAGAGGACGTAAGAACAACCAGTTGCTCATACAACCTCAGTACAGCCCGATGCCCGTTGGCGAGCAGATTGCCATCTTGTATTGCGGTGTTCACGGTTTGATGCACGACGTGCCCGTCGATAAGATTCGTGAATGTCAGGATGCGTTCCTCGATAAGGTGCGTAGTGCTAATCCCGAGATTCTTGAGACGTTGGCCAGCGGAAAGATCAACGACGACGTTACTGCCGCCATTGAGAGCACTATGGCCGACATCGCCGGAACCTATAAAAGCTAATTGTCTATGCCGTCACTAAAAGAGATAAAAGGACGTATTGCCAGTGTCAACAGCACTCGTAAGATTACTAGTGCTATGAAGATGGTCGCTTCGAGTAAGCTTCATCATGCACAGGTCGCTATTGAGAACATGCTTCCCTATGAGTCGATGCTCGAGCATATCCTCAAGACTTTCCTGGCATCGGAAGCTGACGCCCGCACTGTTTTCGACACCGAACGCCCCGTTCAGCGCATTGCCTTCATTGTGTATTCAAGTAATTCGTCGCTCTGTGGCGGATTCAACACGAATGTCATCAAGATGATGCAACAGGCCGTTGCTGAATATGAGCACCTCGGCAAGGATAACATCATTATTTATCCCATAGGCCGCAAGGTGGCTGAAAAAGTGACGAAACTTGGTTTGAAATCTGCTGGCGACTTCACGTCACTGGCAGATAAACCCAACGTACAGCAATGTATCGACATCGCAACTGAATTGGGGCAGAAGTTTGTAAAAGGCGAAGTGGATAGGGTAGAGATGATTTACCACCATTTCAAGAGTGCTGGCTCGCAGATTCTTAGTCGCAAGACGTTCTTGCCTATCGACATTGATAGCGAACTGAATGAAGACAAAGAACGCGACCTCACTTCGAACGTTGCTACAAAAGAAGCCGTAGAGTATCTCCGTCAGCGTGATCGCAATCAGATGGCGAATCGTGAGCATGTTGAAGCCAAACCGTTGAACGACAACTTCATTGTTGAACCTTCTATGGACGCAGTGCTCAACAAGCTGATTCCGAAGTTAGCCCACCTGATGCTCTATACAGCACTTCTTGATAGTGTTGCATCAGAACATGCGGCCCGAATGGTAGCTATGCAAACGGCAACCGACAATGCAGACGAACTTCTTCGCGATCTCAATTTGCAGTACAACAAGAGTCGCCAGCAGGCAATCACAAGCGAACTGCTTGATATTGTCGGCGGTTCTGTCAACAATTAGTCGATTCACCCTCAAGGAAATCCTCCATTTGTCATCATAAAATGGGGGATTTCTTTTGTTTAGGGGTGATTTTCGCTCGTTTTTTAACAAAAAAAACTTAAACGAAAAGATTAATTGGTGATTTATTTTGTAAATTCAGAAAAAGTTCGTAATTTTGCACCCTGTTTGGAATAAGTATCAAAAAACGTAAAGTAAAAACGTAGATAGCAATGTCGAAGATTTGTCAAATTACGGGAAAAAAAGCCCAGACGGGCAATAATGTTTCTCACTCAAAGCATCGCACAAAGCGCACTTTTGACGTGAATCTTTTCAGCAAGAAGTTCTACTATGTAGAAGAGCAGTGCTGGATTCAGCTGAAGATTAGTGCCGCTGGTTTGCGTCTCATTAACAAAGTAGGCCTTGATGCAGCTCTTAAGCAGGCTGTGAAGAATGGCTATGTTGACTGGAAAGACATTAAAGTAATAGGAGAGTAATCATCATGGCATCAAAAAAGGCTAAAGGTAACAGAGTGCAGGTCATTCTCGAATGCACTGAAATGAAGAATAGTGGTCTGCCCGGTACAAGTCGTTACGTTACGACCAAGAACCGTAAGAACACGCCTGAGCGCATGGAGTTGAAGAAGTACAACCCCATCCTGAAGAAAATGACAGTTCATAAGGAAATCAAGTAAATAAAGAACATCTATGGCAAAGAAAACAGTGGCAACCCTCCATGAAGGTTCAAAGGATGGTCGCGCATATACAAAGGTTATCAAGATGGTAAGAAGTCCGAAGACCGGTGCTTACATTTTCGATGAGCACATGGTTCCCAATGAGGACGTAAAAGACTTCTTTAAGAACTAAGATTTATAAATCAACATAGGAAATGCCGTTGCGTATGATACGTAACGGTATTTTTTTGCTTTCATTTTAACTTGTTGGTGTTTGTTTGTAAGGTGAAGCTTATGGTCAGCTCTGCATTTGCAAAGCAATGCTTTAGAGCAAGTAACGCAGTGCTGTTGGTTTTATAAAGCGGTGGGTTCGTTCATGAAAAGCGGCGCTTTTGACTAAGCAAAGCGACGTATTAGACCATGAAAAGCGACGCTTTAGAGTGCTGAAAGACAGTCTTCAAATAGAAAGAGATAGATACAATATTCTTTTTTTTATAGAAATTTCGAAAAAGACCTACCGACCTACCATCATCGCCCTCAAACGCCCGCCAGCAAAGGGTTTCAGGTATGGTAGGTCTATTCTCAACACCTACCATAGACCTACCATTGATGTACCTTTTTATTGATGGTTGATTGCAATTTGTAATCGTAGGTTGCGAGGTTTATTTCTAGAAAGACTTTACTCAGATTGTTCTCGTC
Organism: Prevotella sp.; assembly: GCA_024681705.1. GTDB lineage: Bacteria > Bacteroidota > Bacteroidia > Bacteroidales > Bacteroidaceae > Prevotella. Next base: position 11,572 of record JAILAI010000186.1, on the reverse strand, counting down.
GAACTCACGTCAATTGTAACTATTCGCGTTTCGTCGTACGGAGATAGTTGAGATAGCAGAACTCTAACGAAATTTCAATTGCACAAGAAATATAGTTTAAAATGGTACAAGTATGGAATTTTTTTTGTAATTTTGTAGCGAAATATTGAGTTATGGGAATTTTTGGATTATTCAGCAAGAAGAAAAAAGAGACGTTAGACTCTGGTCTTGAAAAGACAAAGCAAAGTGTCTTTACGAAACTAGCACGTGCCGTAGCCGGAAAGTCTACGGTAGACGATGATGTACTTGACGAATTAGAGGAGGTATTGATAACGAGTGATGTGGGTGTAGACACCACATTGAAAATCATTCATCGCATCGAAGAGAGAGTGGCACGCGACAAATATGTTTCCACTTCCGAATTGAATGGAATATTGCGCGATGAGATAGCTTCTCTATTGGCCGAAAACAATACTGAGGACAATGAGAATTGGGACTTGCCATCAGATCATAAACCCTACGTCATCCTTGTGGTTGGCGTGAATGGAGTGGGGAAGACCACTACCATTGGTAAACTCGCATGGCAGTTCAAGCAAGCTGGCAAAAAGGTCTATCTTGGAGCCGCTGATACGTTCCGAGCAGCAGCCGTAGAGCAGTTGTGTATTTGGGGAGAACGTGTAGGAGTGCCTGTCGTGAAACAACAGATGGGTAGCGACCCCGCAAGTGTTGCATTCGATACGCTGAGTTCGGCCAACGCCAATGGCGCTGATGTGGTGCTTATCGATACAGCTGGTCGTCTACATAACAAGGTCGGCCTGATGAACGAACTGAAGAAAATCAAGGATGTAATGAAGAAGGTTCTTCCTCAAGCTCCTGATGAAGTGATGCTCGTTCTTGATGGTTCTACTGGACAGAACGCTTTTGAGCAGGCAAAGCAATTCGCGGCCGTTACGCAAATCACGAGCTTGGCCATCACAAAACTCGATGGTACAGCCAAGGGTGGCGTCGTTATTGGTATTTCCGATCAGCTGAAGGTCCCCGTGAAATACATCGGACTTGGCGAGGGAATGGAAGACCTGCAATTATTCAACAAGCGTGAATTCGTTGATTCCCTGTTCAAAGAAAACTGATTGTACAAAGGGAAGAAGAACAGACGATAGTTAAATTGTTGTTTGTAGTTTCATTGAGTTTTACGGAGAAAGCAAAAGATTAGATTGATAAAACGTGCAGACGTTAATTCGTGAATAAAGGAACTGTTGATATTATCACACTTGGATGCTCAAAGAATCTTGTAGATAGTGAGTCGCTGATGCGACAATTTGAGTTGAACGGATTTCATTGCATCCATGACAGCAAGAATCCTCAGGGAGAGATTGCCGTCATCAACACTTGTGGCTTTATTGGAGACGCCAAAGAAGAGAGTATCAACACCATTTTGGAGTTCGCCGAAAGGAAACGTCAAGGTAAGCTCGCCAAGCTTTTCGTAATGGGATGCTTGTCGCAACGCTATAAGGAAGAGCTCATTGCCGAACTCCCTGAAGTTGATAGGTTCTACGGGAAATTCGATTACAAGCAGATTCTATCTGATTTAAGTCTGAAGGAGATTCAAGGCAGCTCTCCATCGCGTAGTCTTACAACTCCCCGTCATTATGCCTACCTGAAAATCAGCGAAGGGTGCGACCGTCATTGTGCCTATTGCGCCATTCCCATCATCACGGGGAAGCACCAAAGTCGTCCTCAGGAAGAAATCCTGAACGAAGTACGCGACCTTGTTGCTCAAGGCGTGAAAGAGTTCCAGGTGATTGCTCAGGAGCTCACTTATTATGGTGTAGACATCAACGGTAAGCAGCAACTGCCAGAACTCATTTCGGCAATGGCTGATATCCCGGGTGTCGAATGGATTCGCCTGCACTATGCCTATCCTACTCATTTCCCATTTGAGCTGCTCACGGTGATGCGCGAAAAGGAAAACGTCTGCAGGTATCTCGATATCGCCTTGCAACACATCTCCGACCACATTCTTTCGGATATGCGCCGTCATGTGACGAAGGCCGAAACCTACGAACTGATTCGGAGAATCCGCGAGGAGGTTCCGGGAATCCATCTGCGTACGACGCTGATGGTTGGCTTCCCGGGGGAAACAGACGACGACTTCGAAGAGCTGATGGAGTTTACACGTTGGGCTCGTTTTGAGCGCATGGGCGCCTTTGCCTATTCCGAAGAAGACGGAACATATAGTGCGGAGCATTATGAAGACAATGTTCCGATGGAAGTGAAACAACAGCGCCTCGACCGACTGATGCAATTGCAACAGGAGATTAGCGCCGAAATAGAAGCCGCGAAAGTTGGACAGATTCTTCGCGTGATAATCGATCGGAAAGAAGGAAACTACTATGTGGGACGAACGGAGTTCTGCTCGCCCGAAGTAGATCCTGAAGTCCTGATTCCTGCTGATGAAAGACCATTGAAGAATGGCCGATTCTACAATGTGTTAATAACCGATTCCACCGAGTTTGACTTATACGGAACAACGATATGAACAATAAAAACTTCATACAAGAGTTGTCGTCAAGAATGAACTACACGCAAGAGGAAACCCAGAAGATGGTCTTCAGCGTGATCGACGCGATGAACGAAAGGTTTCAGGAGGGTGAAAATGTGAACATCCTGAACTTCGGAACCTTCGAAGTGAAAAAGCGTATGGAGCGCATCGTCATCAACCCAGCAACGAAACAACGCATGCTTGTTCCGCCAAAACTTGTGCTTGGCTTCAAGCCTATCGCTTCTATCAAGAAAATTCTGAAGGAAGGAGGACAAGAGAATGGGTAAGCAAAATGACAAGAAGGAGATTGCCAATTTACTTGTTGAGAAATTTGGCATCACCCGTAAGCAAGCCGAGCGTTTTGTTCAGACGTTCTTCGATGTCGTGAACGACGGTCTTCACTATGACAAATTGGTCAAGGTGAAGGGCTTAGGAACGTTCAAGGTGATTGAGGTGAAGGATCGCGAGAGCGTGAACATCAAGACTGGCGAGAGGATTATGATAGAAGGACGCGAGAAGATTACTTTCACGCCCGATGCGGTGATGAAAGAGCTCGTGAACAAACCCTTCTCGCAGTTCGAGACGGTCGTGTTGAACGATGGAGTAGATTTGTCGGTCATAGATGCCGCCTATGCCAACGACTCCAACAATGATGAGGACATAGAGCCGCAGGCTGTCATCGCCCCCGTGATGTCAGAGCCTGAAGCACAAACGGAGAATATCGTAGAAACGAATGAACCCGTCGCTGAAGAAGTTGTAGCTCCCGTTGAAGAGGTTGTCGCTGCAATTCCCGCAGACGAAGAGACGCCTGTAGAAGAGCAGAAGGTAGAAGAGATTGCAGAAGTTTCGGAGCCTATCTCAGAGGAAATCGCTATTCAGGAAGAAGATATAGCTCAGGAGGAGAATATAGCTCAGGAGGAGAATATAGCTCAGGAGGAGAATATAGCTCAGGAGGAGAATATAGCTCAGGAGGAGAATATTATTGAGGCTTCCGAAACTATTGTTGAAGAAGAACTTTCGACGGAAGAGATAGAAGACAATGTTCAAATAGAAGAAACGATGACAGAGCCGGAGGTCGTAACACCATTGGAGTCTGATGAAATCGACGAACCCGCTGAAGAACTTATCGACGCTCCGCAAGAGGAAGAACCTGTTGAGATAGAAGAAGTGGTGAAGGCAGAAGTGGAGGAAGCGAAAGAAGTAAATGAGGAATGTGAGGAGATGCCTGCTGGCACAGACCAAGAAGAGCCATCGGCCGACGAACAAGAACCGTTGGGCAACAAGGCTGCTCTGCTAGCTCAGGAGAATGGGGAGGAATCAGAAGAAGAAATAGATAACCAAGAAGAAATAGACATGGAAGACAATTCAAGTATTTGGGGCAAGCTGCTGGCCTTTGTCGTTGTGGCAGCTCTCGCATTTGGAATAGGCTATTTTCTGGGCAACAAGCTCTCATCGAAGCAGGTGATTCCAATTGGAGCATCAGAAATGATTGAAGGAACAGTTACCGACAGCCTTTTGGTAGACTCGACTCAAATTACCGATTCTATTCTCAAGGCTAAGGATGCGCTGATCAAGGCGAAGGTCGATAGCGTCACCCGCCTTAACGAAGCACGCAATGAATCAATCCGGGCAGCCCGAGCAAAGGCTGTAGCCGAAGAAAAGGCAGCGGCCGAGCAGAAGCAACAAGAGACCGTTCAACCGCAACCTGAGACCGTCCAACCTCAACCCGAACCTCAGCCGAGAGAGCTCACGCAGAAGGAAGCCTCACAGGTGTTGCAAACAGCTCGCTCCATCATGGCTCATGGCGCCTATATCATTGTGGGCACAGATCAGACCATCACCGTGAAGAAGGGACAGACCATGCAGAGTATCTCGAAGACGTATCTGGGTTCAAAGATGGCTTGCTACATCCAGTGCCACAACAATGTCGCTGAGGTGAAGGAAGGCATGAAATTGAAGATTCCAAAGCTTGAACTGAAGAAAGCAGCAAGGAGATAAAGCAATAATCTTTTAGATAGAGACGGGGTTCCCAAAGTGGAGCTCCGTTTTTTTTGCCTAAGTGCTAGTTCAGCTCAAGCGGCCTAGTCAGATTTATTTCCGAGTTCTATTTGGAAATGTAGAACGACCTTAATGTTACATGTTACTAATGTTACAAATTCGTGAAGCGCTCCATGTGGAACGATGATTCTTGTGGACTCTAGGAGAAGGCTTTGGACTCTTGGAGAAGGCTTTGGACTCTTGGAGAAGGCTTTGGCCTCTTGGAGAAACCTTTTGCAAAGAACGAAGAAAGCGGAGCACCCAGAAGGCCTCCGCTTTGGTCGTATTAAGAAAGTGAACTCTATTACTTAATCTCAAGAACGACGATGCTCTTTGCAGGCATCTTCACCGTCAGCTTTTCCTTCTTCAGCTTAGCATCCTTGAAGGCTACCGGCTGAACGCGATTGGGATTCTCGAAGTCGTTGTAATCGGCAACGCCCTTGCTGGTCAGTATGCGACCGCTCACGTTCTTCATCTTTGTTCCGAGATCAATCTCAATCTCCTTCTTCTTGTCGAGGCTCACATTGGCCAGAGCAATGACGATGCTACCAGAAGCTGTCTTTGCAGCAGAAGCGCTGATGAGAGGAAGTGTGCGGAATCCGTTTTCGCTAGACTCGTCCATCTCCTTGTTCATCTCATGGCGCACGTTCATCTTCTCGCAATTGATGTCGAGTGGGAGATAGGTGGCCTCCTGGAAAGGCTTGTACATCTCGAATACATGATAAGTCGGAGTGAGCACCATGTGTCCCTGACCCTTCGTGTCGGTCAGAATCATTGACTGAAGCACGTTGACCACCTGAGCGATGTTGGCCATACGGACGCGATCGGTATACTTGTGGAAAACGTTCAGCGACAATGCAGCTACGAAGGCATCGCGAAGTGCATTCTGCTGATAGAGGTGACCGTTGATGGTACCAGGCTCTTCGTCCCACCAAGTTCCCCATTCGTCTACCAGCAGACCGATGTGCTTCCTAGGGTCTTTCTCGTCCATGATGGCGCAATGCTTCTTGATGACGTCCTCAATCTCGAGGCATTTTCCCAAGCACCAGTAGTATTGGTCGTTGTCGAACTTCGTAGCCGAACCTTTCGAACCGTTCCATCCGGATACGGTGTAGTAGTGAAGAGAGACGCCGTTCATACGGTTGCCCACATTGTCCATCAGCACCTTTGTCCAGTTGTAGTCGTAGTCGCTGGCACCCGATGCAATCTTGTACAGGAAATTGCCATCATAGTTGCGGCAATAGACCGAATAGCGACGGAAGAGGTCAGCGTAATACTCGGGGCGCATGTTTCCACCGCATCCCCACGACTCGTTGCCAACGCCAAGGAACTTCACCTTCCAAGCTTTGTCGCGACCATTCTGACGACGCAGCTTAGCCATTGGCGTATCGCCGTCGCTGGTCATGTATTCTACCCATTTGGCAAGTTCTTCGACAGTTCCCGAGCCTACGTTACCGCTGATGTAGGGCTCGCATCCCAGCAATTCGCAAAGGTTCAGGAACTCATGCGTACCGAACGAGTTGTCCTCGATGGTTCCGCCCCAGTTGTTGTTCTGCATCTTCGGGCGCTGACTCTTCGGCCCGATACCATCCATCCAGTGATATTCGTCGGCAAAGCATCCGCCCGGCCAACGAAGTACGGGAACCTGAAGGTCCTTCAGCGCCTGAAGCACATCGTTGCGGTAGCCGTTAGTATTGGGAATGGGAGAGTTCTCGCCAACCCACAACCCACCGTAGATACAGGTGCCCAGATGTTCTGCGAACTGTCCATAGATCTCTTTATGGATTTTTTGAGTGCCTTCGGAATTACGTATCGTAACCTTGGCGTCTTGTGCCATTACCTGTGTGGCAAAGGCAAGCGAGATCGTCGCTGTGAAAAGGAATTTCTTCATGACTGAAAAGTTTATGATTAATAGAATTATTGTTGTCAGCTAAACACTTTTGCAAAAATACGAATAAAATTCCGAATAGCAAAGAATAATGGATAAATCATGTGGTTAACGATTCTAAAAAATCGTGAATGCAACCATTATGGCCTCTGAACGGCTTCATCGAGGATTGCTTCTCTTGTGTTGATATACAAAAAAGAAAACCGTACCTTCGTCCCAGAAAACATGGGGCAGGAGGCACGGATATTCTTATTAAAGGGGATGAACCGAATGCTCGACCTTAACGGTTGTTGATGCGGTTCTTGATTTTGTCTACGTAAGCATCGATGACGGCAACAGCAGTGATGTTGACCACATCGCGAACTGAAGAACCGAAGTCGGTGAAGTGAATTGGCTTGTTCAGACCCATCTGAATCGGACCGATAATCTCGACGTCGGCATCGAGCGCCTGCAGCATCTTGTAGGACGAACGCGCACTAGTGAGGTTGGGGAACACGAGTGTGTTGACGTCCTTTCCGAAGAGTCGGGTGAACGGATATTGCTCATCGCGCAGTTCGTTGTCAAGGGCGAATCCCAGCTGAATCTCACCGTCGATAGCCAGATCGGGATACATCTCCTGCATCTTCTCGACCGCACGCTTCACCTTCTTCGAACCCTCGCTCGTGTCAGAACCGAAGTTGGAGTGACTCACCATTGCGATGTTCGGCTTCTCGTTGAAGAACCTGACGGCTGTTGCCGAGAGTTTGGCAATGTCTACCAGCACATCGGTATCGGGGTTGGCATTGACGAGCGTATCAGCGATGTAGAATGTTCCACGCGGCGAATTGATGATGTGCATAGTTCCGAAATGCTTGTATTCAGGACGGATGCCAATCACCTCCTTAGCCACCTTGATGGTGTTCGAATACTTTGTGTAGAGACCCGTTATGAAGGCGTCGGCCTCACCCGTCTCCACCATCATCATGCCGAAGTAGTTGCGCTCGAACATCTTGTCGTTGGCCTCCTGATAGGTGTAGCCGTCGCGCTGACGCTTCTCCGTCAGTATGCGAGCATAGCGCTCACGACGCTCCTGTTCGCACGGGTGGCGCAGATTCACTATCTCAATGCCCTCGAGGTTCAGTTCGAGTTTCTTGGCGAGCTTTGCTATCACCTCGTCGTTACCGAGCAAGATGGGTTGGCAGATGCCTTCGGCCTTAGCCTGAACAGCAGCTTTCAGCATCGTCGGGTGGATGGCTTCTGCGAAGACTACGCGCTGAGGATGTGCGGCAGCTGTGGCGTAGAGCTTCTGAGTGAGCTTCGTCTCCTGACCGAGCAGCACCGAGAGCGAATTCTTGTATTCATCCCAGTCGTCGATATGCTTGCGGGCTACACCACTATCGATAGCAGCCTTAGCGACAGCAGCCGAGACCTCAGTAATGAGACGTGGGTCTACGGGCTTGGGAATGAAGTAGTTACGGCCGAAAGTCAGATTGTTTACTTTATACACATCGTTCACCACATCGGGCACAGGCTGCTTGGCCAGTTCGGCAATAGCGAGAACGGCAGCCATCTTCATCTCCTCGTTGATGGCGGTTGCATGAACGTCGAGTGCACCTCTGAAGATGTAGGGGAAACCGATGACGTTGTTAATCTGATTGGGATAGTCCGAACGGCCTGTCGACATCAACACATCTGGACGACTTGCCATCGCATCTTCGTAGGAAATCTCGGGAACGGGATTAGCCAGAGCGAAGACGATGGGGTCTTTGGCCATCGAGCGAACCATATCCTGAGTCAGCACGTTGCCCTTTGAGAGTCCGACAAACACATCGGCATCGCGCACTGCCTCTTCGAGCGTGTGGATGTCGCGACGGTCGGTAGCAAAGAATGCCTTCTGCTCGGTAAGATTCGGACGGTCGCTCGTGATGACACCCTTAGAGTCGAGCATCACGATGTTCTCCTTCTGCGCACCCAGAGCCATATAGAGCTTGGTGCATGAAATGGCAGCAGCACCCGCACCGTTGACCACAATCCTCACCTTGCTGATGTCCTTGCCGTTCACTTCGAGCGCATTCTTCAAGCCGGCAGCCGAGATGATGGCCGTTCCGTGCTGGTCGTCGTGCATCACGGGGATGTCGAGCGTGCGCTTCAGTCGTTCCTCTATATAGAAGCATTCGGGAGCCTTGATGTCCTCGAGGTTGATGCCGCCAAAGGTGGGTGCAATCTTCTCTACGGCCTCGCAGAACTTCTCAGGGTCCTTCTCGGCCACCTCGATGTCGAACACGTCGATGCCGCCATAAATCTTGAACAGCAGGCCCTTACCTTCCATCACGGGCTTACCACTCATGGCTCCGATATCGCCCAAACCAAGCACTGCTGTGCCGTTTGAGATGACAGCCACAAGATTGCCCTTGTCCGTATAGCGATAGGCATCGTCTGGGTTTTCCTGAATTTCCAGACACGGGAAGGCTACTCCCGGAGAATAAGCCAAACTTAAGTCGGTTTGTGTACGATAAGCCTTGGTGGGCTTCACTTCGATTTTACCTGGCCTTCCACTCTCGTGATACAGCAAGGCCGCCTCTTTCGAAATCTTTACCATAAGTGTATTATTAAACTGAAAAACGATACAATCTTTTTACAATTGAGCGCAAAGTTACTAAAAAGCATTTAAAAACCGATTGTTTTTTAGAAGATTAACGTATAAAACGTCGTAAAAAATGAAAAAATATAACCAAAGAAAAAGTTTTTTGAATATTTTTGCTATCTTTGCACTGAAAACGAATGCGAAAAGGCTCGTCAGTCGGCCATCAAAGATGGCGGCTCAGTGCAAGAGTAATGATATTCAAACGTCGTCATGCCAAAAACGGGAACGCCCAACAACAGCAAGCAGGAATTGCGCCTGAGAATCCTTGAGACTGCCATCGGTCTTTTCAAGGTGAAAGGCATTAAGAGCGTCAGGATGGACGATATCGCACGTCAGCTTTCCATATCCAAACGCACTCTCTACGAGATGTACGACAACAAAGAACAGTTGTTGTACGAAGGCATCGTGCACGAGAACGAGATGACGAATAAGAAACTGAACGACTTCCGGAAACAGGCCCACAACGAGATGGAACTCGTGTTGATGGTGCTGCAGATGAAGCTCCGCGAACTCGAGAACGTATCGCCCTCGTTCTATTCCGAACTCAACAAGTATAAGAGCGTGAAGGCCTTTCTGCAGGAGAGTTTCAAGGAAAACAGGAGCCAGTCGCTGAGCTTCTTCACGAAGGGAGTGGAAAAGGGCTTCTTCCGTGAAGGGCTGAACTATGACATTCTCGTGAAGATGAGCGATGCCCAGATGAACTATGTGATGCAGAACCGTATGTATGAGCACTATCCGCTGAAGGACATATTCGTAACGCTCGTCAACACGCAGCTTCGCGGCATCTGCACCGAGAAGGGGTTGAAGATATTGGAGCGTAAGCTATAAAAGCATCGTCCTTTGGTCTTCTTTTCGAATCAAGGCCTTTTCCAGAAGTATAGATCTCAACTTCACAACTTCACAATTTCACAATTTCACAACTTCACAACTTCACAACTTCACAACTTCAAAACTTCACAATCCTGGATTTGTTTATCTCGATGCCCTTTGGCATTGCCGTAATTTTGTATTCTGTCTTCTGGACGAGCTTTGACCAATCTTCGGAGGGCTGAATTTTGAGCCGATCTCAGCCCAATCAGTCCTGTCTTTGGACCGATTTTATTAATGGGCGCAATTCTGCGCTGATCTAAACCACAAAGTGCTATCACGCAACTGGTTCCCCCCAAACATGTAGTTCTGTATTCCGCCTTTCGTTCCTGCTATTCTCCGAAAATTCTTCTGTCCCCTTTGTTCTAGCTCTGTCCCCTTTTATCCTTGCTATTCACCCCTTTTCATTCCTGCTAATTCACCCCTTTTCATTCCTGCTAATTTGCCCTTTTTGCTTGCTATCTCAGCTACAATACAAAGGTACGAAAAACATTTCATTCCTCCAAATTTTTTCAGCCTTTCAGAGGCACTTTTTTAAATTAAAAATGAAGTTTTTTCAGCGGGTCAAGAATTGGGCTCTCAAGCCTTACTCACATGCTGATCACCGCCCGATTTTTTGTAACGAAAAGCGGCGGTTTTGATGACGAAAAGCGGCAGTTTTAATGATGAAAAGCGGCAGTTTAAGTGAAGAGCGATTAAAAGTGAAGAGCGAAAAGTGAATAGCGAAGAATCCCTTGGCAATTCCAAAGCTCGGGAATGGGGGGCATGGGGTATTATAGGACGCTATAGGGTGTTATAGGGGGCTATGGGATTTGATAGGAGATGATAGGGGTTATAGGAAATGGCGGCTGCCTCACGAAATCCTTTGGTGGACTATGGTGGCCTATATTGTCCTATAAAACCCTACAACCCCCTATCTAAGCCCTATCTAACCCCATAAACCCATCTAACCCTACAACCCAATCCAACCCTATAAACACCCGCACCCCCATACCAAGCACGATGCCCACGCCAATCACAAACCATAAACTATTGATATTCAGGCATTTAACTTAAAGATTAAACACTTTCTGCATTTACTAGTTTATCAGGGAAAGACACACAGTAACAATGCAACAACTGTAACTTTGTAACATTAGGAGTCACCCAGGTAAACGGAGGGGGGAGTGTACTCCTATAGGTTATTATAATATATAATAATTATATATTATAATAAAAATATTTTACTTATAGTTAGTGTATTTTTAAGCCTAATAATTTACAATTTAAAACACACTTCACTTGTGTACTTGTGTCTTATTGTAACAATGTAACAATGTAACATTGTAACAAATACATTCGTTCAATTTCCTTAACAATTATTAGCCGTTTTCGACCCCCTGAAAATTTGGAATTTAAGGGGATTATGTTGTACCTTTGCATACGAAAGGAGAAGCCGAAAAACACCAGTATTTATCCCCGCCACCACTCCGCCACCAACCCACCGCCACTCCGTCAACACCCCCTGAGACAGGGCATATCGATGGCCGAGAAGAACGAAAAACACCAGTATTTGTCCCGCCGCCACTCCGCCACCCGCCTGCCGCCACTCCGCCGCCGACACCCTGTGACAGGGTCTATCGTTGGCCATTGCCGC
>JAILAI010000169.1 GCA_024681705.1 Prevotella sp. | reverse complement strand
CCCACTATTAGCCCGAAACTTTTGCCAGAACACAATCTCGCACAATCACAATCAGCGCTTGCGCGATAACATTTTTTTAGAATCGCATGTGGGTAGTTTTAACACGGAGATTTAAAAATTTTCAATCGCGAAGTCCGAAGCGCCTAAATAAGCCAACCACGAGGCATTAGCGTAATTCGCTGATTGTCAAACGATTATAAAACTGCCGACGAATTTTTAGAATAAAAATACCAATATTATGCAGGAAAACTCCAAAAAACGGGTACCAAAAGCGGCAGTTTCGATGAGCAAAAGCGGCAGTTTCGGTCATCAAAAGCGCCAATTTCGATGATCAAAACTGCCGCTTTTGCTCAACCGACTTTTCGACTGCCATCTCGACATTGCAAAAAGGGGATAGATATGTGGGTAGTTTTGCTCTGAATTTTTGCTCTATTTTGCGACCGTTTTTTAACAATTCCGCGTGCTAGAATTGTTAAAATCGTGCAAAATACATTCCCTTCCAACCACTCGGCAACACGATGTTGCGGATGTGATGCGCCGACTTGAACAAGGGCGCTATATCCTCGTCGCTAAAACCGGCGATGCCACATCCGATGCGAGTGACCAGGAAGGTGAGTTCAGTATGCTTGCGGGCAAATCTAATGAACTCGTCCACATAGGGACGGATGGTGTCGACACCGCCCTGCATCGTCGGAATAGCATAGCTCTGTCCCTGCAGACCCACGCCTTGCCCCATGACGGCTCCGAAACGGCGCCACGCCTCGTAGGCGGCACCTCCGCCATGAAGACCACGCAGATTGCTACCAAAGACGAAGATCTCGTTCGGAAGAAGATTCGTGACATAATCGGGAGTCGTACGTTTCTTCGATTTGTTGGTGTACGAGCAACTTTGTATGAAATCGATGAAAGAGGGATGTTCCGACCGATGACTGAAGCCAATTGTAGTCTCCATGGATGGCTGACTCATTGATCGTTGTGACCACTTCTCCGGTTCCACCACCTCGGGCATGTCCAAATCCATATCGAAATGCTGCCTGAAATAAGGGATGACAAACTTCTCACGAAGCATCCTATAGCGCTGACTGACGGCAGAGGGCGTCAAACCCAGCTGCTCGGCAATCTCTATTCCCTTGAAACCGCGTTCGAGCATCATCAGCACGATAAGGCGGTCGCGACGGTCCATCTTGCAGGTGTCGCACATATCCATCACCGTATTCCGGAACTGTAGGCGTAGGTCGCTGGTGATGTCAAACGTCATCAGATAGTCTTCGAACGAAATGCTGCCGTATGCCCGCTGATACCACTTCAACGCGTCGAGCACGATGTAGCGGAATCCGCCAATAATCCATGTGCGCAGGCTTACGCCTTCCGACCGGTTTTCCAGCGGTTCCCACTGGTGCTCCAGCAGATAGATGGCATATTGGTGGGTGAGCGACGTGCAATCCATATTCTCCTTGTGGCTCAAGTCATAGTGCTTGTCGAACAGGTTGTAGCCCACCCGGCAATACTCGTAGAAATAGTTCTGGAGAATGTAAGAGTCACCTTGTCTGAACCCTCTTATAATCTGGTCGTCTGAAAGCATCCGTCGTGTCATAGTTAGCAAAATTTTTTGCGAAATTAAAAAAAAATTCCAACATTGCTTCATTTTTGATTGAAAAAATCCTTTAAAGATATAAAGCAAGCAAGAAAATCATATTTATAAACCATTTAAAAAAGAAAAAGACATGAAGAAAAGAGTTTTCAATCTGATTATCGTAGACGAGAGTGGAAGCATGAGCACCATCCGCAAGCAGGCATTCGAAGGTATCAACGAGACGCTCACCACCGTGCAACAGATGCAGGAGAAGTTCACCGACACCGAACAACGCGTGACACTCATCACTTTCGATAGCAACCACATCAAGTGGCACTACAACAACACGCCCGCCAAACAAGCCCAAAGCCTGAAATGGTCGGACTATGAGCCCTGTGCGGCCACTCCGCTTTATGATGCCATCGGAAGAGCCGTAACGTCGGTAGAGGCGCAGACGGGTCCCGACGACAACGTGCTCGTCACCATCATCACCGACGGATGGGAGAACGCGTCGAGGGAATGGACGCTACCCATGGTCCGCCAGCTCATCGAAAAGCTCAAGAAGCAGAACTGGACCTTCGCTCTCATCGGTACCGACAACCTCGATGTGGAGAGCATGGCCGCCAATATGGCCATCGAAGAACACCTGTCGTTCCGCGGAGATGCCTGCGCCACCACAGAGATGTTCCGATGTGAATGCAAAAGCCGAATGAGATTTAACCAGGAGCTGAGCGAGGGAACAAAGAGGTCGAAAGGTCGCTATTTCTCGAATGACTAAGAGCAGCCCTTAGCCAGAAATGTGGACGATAGGGAGCAGTGGGGAGCGATTGGGCCTGATAGGTTTTTAGAGGGCCCTCTCGCTCCCCTACTACTCCCCATCAACCACTATTTTGCTCTACCACTCCCCCATCTCTTTCTATAGTTTTCCAATTTTTATCGTCGCTCGTCTTTGTCAAATGACATTTTATTTGTACATTTGCAACCACAAAAAAGAATAACCGTAAGATGAAAACGAATATGAAGAATATGATTGTTATCGCCGTACTGGCGCTTACATGGGCGGCTTGCGAAAACAAGTCGGTGCCCAAAACGCCTCTTATGGACGCACCCGAACAAGAGACTATCGTGCAAGAAAACACCGAGGACAGCATTAAGAAAGAGGTGGAGAACCAGATTCGGGCCATCTATTTAAAGATGAAAGAGATGGATGCTTCGGACATGGGACTCGACACTTCGGAACTCGAAAAGGCGGTATGCTCGGCAGAGTTCCTACAACTGAGGCAGGAAGTGGCCGAGAAATGCGAGGGCGCACGGTCGAGCGAGGAAATATTCACCGACGAGGGATGGCACTGGTTCCCCGGAATCGGCACGCCCGAACTCATCGACTCCATCGAGGTGGCGATGATTCAGCAGGACAAGGTCGAGGCGCGCTACGTGCTTACCGACAAACTGGGCAACTCGGCACCTCAGCACACGGTGCTCGTCTTGGAGCAGGGTCAGTGGAAGATACACGACTGGATTGACGCTGAGACATACCCCGCTGGGTCTTATCTCGACCAGATAAAGGCGTTCCTGAAAATGAAGGAAGGCAAGAAATAGCCTCTCCACAAGTATACAACATCTAAAAAACAAAGACTATGAGGAATCTTATCTTGACAATCGTGGCCCTGCTCATGGGTAGCATGGCGGCGGAGGCACAGACATCGAAGGCGGAGGCCATAGGGAAGATACGGAAAATCTACGCCGAGGCCAAGAAGGCCATCGCCGACAACGGGAAAAACGGAATGGCTCCGCTGGACATCAAAATAACGACGAATAGTGGGACGAAGGTGAGCGACGACTTCATCATCAACGAAATTTCGGAACTGACCTTCTACTTCAGCAAATATCGCATCGACTCGTCGCTCGACTATCCTGATGCCTCCAGCTGCTATTTCGTCACCGAGAACTGGTCGGCAAACGGACATATCAGCTACCGCGAGGTGCTCTTCGACCCGAACGAGGGCAACCTGCTGTTCTCCTACATGCGGGCAGAGACCCATGCCGGTTTTGTCATCGAGTCGCGCTACTACTACGGTGCCGACGGCCAGCTCATCGAACAGAAGCACAAAGTTGGTGGAAAGGAAGCGTCGGACAATAGCCAGAGCTGGAGCACAGCTGAAGGCGACAAAGAGCTGGCGAGCAAATATCTCGAAATCTTCGAGATGCTGATGAATCAGAAGAACAAGACAACGACCCAAACCACCGTTGGGAAAACCGCTACGGGCGACGCCACGCGCATGAAATTCATCCGCGACACCTACGCCAAAGCAAAGGAGAAAGTGGAACAGAACAACAAGTCGGAACTGCCGTTCGACCTTCAGATTGTCATCCGCGACCAGTCATGGGGACCGCCCGAAGTCACCGATTTGAAGTTCTACTTCGACGTGGTAACCAATCAGCCCGGCTCCGACAACACTATGCCGAGCTACTACTGCTACTTCGCTTCCGAACACCATCACAACAACCAGATGGGCTTCGACTTCTACAACGAGTACCTCTTCAAGCCCAATAGCCACGACCTCATCTTCAACTACACCCGGGCCTTAGAGGAGAACACGAAGAACGAATGGCGCTACTACTACGACGACAACGGCAATTGCATCGAAGTGAAGACAGATGCCGAAGAGCACGACAACGGCGCCAACGACAAACAAACCGCCAGACGCTATCTAACCATCTTCGACAAGCTCTGCGAAGCCACCATCCGATAACCGAAAGGCCTCTTTGTGTTCCCTGACAACGCGCCCCCTGAGTTGCCATAGGAGAATATTGAGAAGAAGGTGGCATCCCCTCGCCGCCTATTGTCCCCCTCAGGTCCAGTGTGCTGCGCTACTAAGAAGGTGGCATCGCCTCGCCGCCTATTGCCCCCCTCAGGTCCAGTGTGCTGCGCTACTAGCGCAGCAAAGCGCGCATCTCCCTCACAACTGGAAGATGCGCGCCTTCTATCAAAAGCGGAGCCACCCCCGCCTGCCTTTCTTATTTCGCCGTAGCATAGAGCCCGATGCAAGCCCCGATGAAGCCGCCAGAGCGCGAGGTGCTCAGGTTGACGGCATCGACACCGCTGGCCAACGTCTGCCATCCGCCATCGGTAGCGTAGTAGAACGAATAGTAGCGCCCATTGCCTTCAATCTTCAGACGCAACGCACCATTCAACGGAACGGGAGCCGAACCAATCACCACATTGCTACGCTCAGACCGCGTCAGCACCACCATAGCGCGACCGCCCAGCATCGTCTTACCCAACACGAAGTTGAATTGCTCGTTCTGCAACAAGGCCAAACCAGCGACATCGCTTTCTGATTTCGGCACGAATGAAACCTCCGTCTCGGCCGTGAACGTTGTGTGTTGCTGACGACAGAAGAGCGCCGATAGCGGTTCCTGCTTGCTGATATCGGCCGACGACGGACGGATGGTCAGCTTGCCGTCGCCCCAATGGTAGCGGTCCATTTCGGGATTGCGGAGGAATATCCATCGCGAACTCAGCTCAGCGTTGTCAAACTGGTCGGTATAGCTGAAGTTTCCCGTCAGGCGCTCCTTTGCCGTTGTGGGGAAACGGTCCAAGCCAGGCTTGCTCACCACGGTGGGCAGCACCTTTCCTTTTTCCAATATCTCGGGCCAGCCGTCCTTCCACGTAACTGGTAACATATAGGTGTCGCGACCTGTGTTATAGAACGGACCCTCGTAAGCGCGGCAACCGAGGAATACGGCCCACCACTTGCCTTCCTTATCCTGCACCATGTCGGCGTGACCCGTGCTCGTCACAATGTCCGGACGGTTGGGGTCTACTCCCGTACGTTGTGTCAGGATGGGGTTGTTGGGGCACTCTTCCCACGATGCGGGATCCATGGGGTCGCTCTTCACCGACGAACGGAGGATGACCTCAGAGTGCCAGTCGCCCGTGCCTCCCTCAGCACACATCAGGTAGTAGTATTTGCCGATGCGATAGAGATGCGGGCCCTCAATCCAGATGGGACGCGCCTCCACATGGGTTCCACCGCGCACAATCTGCTTATACGTTCCCACGATGCTATCGCCCTTGGTGTCGAACTTGAAGATGCGGATGGCACGCTGGCCCTCGTAATCGGCGCCGCCGTCCACCGGACCGTTATGCACGATGTAGCCCTGTCCGTTCTTGTCGAAGAAGAACGAGGGGTCGATGCCATCGATTTTCGGCAACAAGATGGGGTTGCTCCAGCCCTTGCT
>JAILAI010000168.1 GCA_024681705.1 Prevotella sp. | reverse complement strand
ACGGCGGGCCTCGGTGTTCAGTCGTGACTGGTAGATGCGCACCTGGTCGATGGTCTGGCGGATGTCCTCGTCGGTGTAGCATCGCTGGTTCAGTCCTTCGAGGAATCGGTCTTCCTCAAATTGCTGGGCTGCACGTATAATCATCTGCAACCCCTTCTCGTCTTTCTCGACGATTGTTGTGTACCTCATGGTTACAAAAATTTTTAATTAAACTCTTTAACGGTCTTTCATAGGAGTCCTGATACTCAATGAGCTAACTATAGTTCAATGTCCTTTCATCCTCCTTTTGATGCTACAAATATATATAAAAAAGAGGTTCCGTGCAATAGCCGAAACCACTTTTTTTGCCTTTAAGATAATTTAATAAATAAAGTTTTGCTCGTGAACTTATTGTGCACGAAAAACTATTATCTTTGCAAGTTTGACCTCTTTCTTCCAACGAAATAGCCGATACCGAAAGATATGGCGATGATGATGACCAGAGCTATCGAAACATATAATCTGCCTTATGGTGTATACCATGCGGCAGGGAGATAATTATACCAGTGTTCAAGCATAGTAGTTTTAATTAATGTACGTAGCCATTATGTCGGTTATGTCGCGTTCCTTTATGCAATTGCCGTTTTCGTCGAACATAGACACATTTACCGATTCTACGCTCTCTCCCCAACTATTCATTGTCCTGTTAATGATGTCGTAGACCTCCTCGTGGTCAAGAATCATGGAGTATACAACCAATTCACCTGACTCCTTTATGACACCTACTGAATAAACAAAATAATATCCTTTCTTCATAAATAATTGTTTATAATTATGCTTTGCAAATATAACAAGAAGAATCGAGAATGCAAAATGTGAGGGCGTTTTTTTTTAGTAAATTACTCAACTCAAAGACATGAGACAACGAGACTTCATGACATTGTGACATTAAAGGGGTAGCGGATATGCTAATTAGAAGTGTACTCCTATAGGTTATTATAATATATAATATATATATTATATATTATAATAAAAATTGTATACTTACAATTACTAAAATTATTTGCCTAAAAAGTTACGGTTTTACAATAATCGAATAAATGTCCCCCCCCTCCTTTAATGTCACAAATTCACAATGCCACATGTCACGAATATACATTCGTTCAATATCCTTAACAATTATTAGCCATTTTCGACCCCCTAAAAATTTGGAATTTAAGGGAATTATGTTGTACCTTTGCACTTGAAAGGAGAAGAAACGTGGAAGCTCGTGAGAATGCAGGAACCAAGGGCCCGGGGACGGCACGACACGATGCTCAGCGATGATAAAACAGGCCTGATCAGCGCAACGTGAAAACTCCTTCAGAACAGAATTTATTAACCGTTAAAATCTTGAAAGGAAAACACAATGGCAGTATTTTACAAATTGGCAGGTGGAAACGAAGCCTCCCCCAACGCCTCCAAAGGAGGGACCACAAGAGCAGCGGGGCTCAAAGCGGCCTCCCGGGGGGAGATAGGGTTAGATAGGGGGCTATAGGGTTGAATAGGGTTTTATAGGACTTATAGGACACCATAGGACACTATAGAAAACCATAGGGTTTTATAGCCCATCATAGGATGTCGTGAGACATCACCCATCCCCCACCCCATCATCACCTATCACCTATTATCTCCTGTCAAATCCCATAGCCCCCTATAACACCCCATAGCCCCCTACCACAAATGTTTAACCAAAGTCCCAAACCCAATGTCAAAGAACGAAATCTGGAAATTCATCATCCAAACCCTGATGGCAATCCTCACCGCCATCGCCACGTCGCTCGGTGTAACGAGCTGCATGATGTAAAACACTGAAATGAATCTAAGTCGGGAGAAATCTCGTGAAAGCCCTCATAAAAACTGGCGCTTTCGATGATGAAAAGCGTCAGTTTTCACCACCCAAAAGCGGCGGTTTCGAAGAGGAAAAGCGGCAATTTACTCAGACATGAGGTTTTTGCTATGATGTAAATGGGGATTCTGTCATGATTAAATGGCGCACTCTTTTCTGGCGCACTCTATTGGTCGGGTGACACCCCCACCACTGACCATCTCCTATAAATAAGAACGAGGTGTCAAGATTGGGCTGCGACTGTTAAAATGCTTAGTACGAATAGGTACTCGCGACTGGAGGATTTCGACTTTTTGTGATTTTTTCTTGTGACTTTCATTTTATTATGCTAACTTTGCCCGCTGATATGTTTAGTCGACAAAACCGCTAACCGATCGTTTGTGTATGTACGCAAAAGCAAAAGTATCCATAGGACTATTGATGGTTGTGCTGATGGCACTGCCGTTGGATGCGAGAGCAAGCCAGAATGCTGGCGAAGACTCGTTGCTACTGAAGCGTATATTCAGCTACCGCAGATCTTTCAGCGCAAACATCGACGGGCTCAGCACCCATGTGTATATGCGCCACAGCGTGAAGTCGCTGAAGAGGAACCGGGCACTTATCCTTGTTCCTACAATGTATGCGTTGGCCCGTAACAAAGGCTCCGATTTCATGGGAGAGTCGTACTCGAGGATTACTTTCAACGACAAGAAAGAATACGACGAGCTGCGCCACATCGTGGTTGGAACGATACCGCGCTATAGAACGACGCTGCCCACCATGATTGGAATGCTGACGCCCCGACTCTACGACGTGACGCTCATGCAGGACCACCTGCTGTCGCCCTTCCACGTTAAAAACCGCAAGTTCTACCGCTATGGCATCAGCAAACTCAATGAGAAACAGTGCAGGATTGCCTTCGTTCCGAAAACCCATAACACGCAAACGGTGAAGGGAACGGCCATTGTCGACTTTGCGACAGGGCGCATAGAAAGCGTGGAGCTGACGGGCGAATACGACATGATAACCTTCTCGCTGAAAGCCGACATGGGATGGGTGCCACCGCTCACACTGCTGCCCCGAAAGTGCGACATGACCGCCACTTTCCACATGGCTGGAAACAGAATAGAAGCAAACTATCTGGCCATTTACGGATTGATTAAAGAACTGCCCGACTCGGTGGTCGACAGTCACGACCGCAAGCTGATGGACACGGTGAGGCCTATAGAACTGAGCGAGAAGCAAATCAGAATCTACCACGAGGCCGACAGCATCGACTCCATAAGGGCAGCAATGCCGAAGAAGAAAGAACGCAGGAACTGGGTGAAATATATGATGTGGGACATCATCGGCGACAATCTGGTGAACAGAATCAAGGGAAACTTCGGGCCCAACAATGAGGGAATGTTCAAAATATACCCCATACTCGACCCGCTCTCACTGAGCTACTCCGAACGAAGGGGTTTCACCTACAAGACGAGGTTGAGGGGAAGCTACGCGTTCACGCCCAACAAGGAACTGTCGCTCTACTTCCGAGGCGGCTACAGCTTCAAGCAAAAACAATTCTACTTCAGGATTCCGCTGAAATACACGTTCAACAGGGAGCGTAATGGATATGTGGAAGTTGAAATAGGTAACGGCAACCGCATTACCAACAGGAGCATCGTCGACCAGATGATCGACGAGCAACGTGAAGACAGCGCAAGGCTCGAAGAAATGGAACTCGACTATTTCAAGGACACCTACACAAAGGTCAGGTCGAACTACGACATCTCGAGCCGTTGGAGCATAGGCGCTGGCTTCACCTATCACCGACGCTCAGCCGTGAACAAAGCGTCCTTCAAACAAGAGAACCGACCGACCACTTATCACTCTCTTGCACCTGCAATAGCCACACAAATAAGACCTTGGGGATGGCGAGGCCCTATCCTCACCATCAACTATGAGCAAGGCATTAAGGGTCTTGGCAAGTGCAACATGGGGTACGGAAGGCTTGAGACGGATGCCGTGTGGCTAAGGCGGTTCAACCGTCTGCGGTCGCTAAGCATGAGGGTTGGCGCGGGCCTTTACACGATGAAGGACAAGGAAGCCTATTTCCTGGACTTTGAAAACTTCCGCGAAGACAACATGCCTAGCGGATGGGGCGACGACTGGACAGGAGAATTCCAACTGCTCAGACGCGACCAGTACAACAGCTCAAACTATTATGTGCGCTCGAACCTTACCTACGAATCGCCATTATTCTTCCTCAGCCACACACCACTACTGGGCAAATACGTTGAGATGGAACGTATCTACTTGAGCACACTGCTCGCGAAGGACATTCACCCCTACTGCGAACTTGGATATGGTTTTACGTGCAGGTTGTTTTCCATAGGATTTTTCGTCGGTTCCATCAATGGTCACTACGATGGTGTGGGTTGTCGCATCGGTCTTGAACTATTCCGTGATTGGTAATGGTGCAAATGCCTTGGAGTCAAAAGGTTATAACAAAACAAAAGACACAATATTCGACATAAAAATAGGGCTAAGTTCATGAAACTCAACCCTATTTCTCAATTGCCGTAATCAGGCTTTTTAGAACGGCAGATCGTCAGCATCACTTCCTTCGGCTTCCGGTTGTGCAGGTGGGAAGGGAGCAGGAGCCGCAGGAGCTGCAGGAGCCGCAGGTGCTGCGGGCGGCGGTGGGAAGGCACCAGGAGCGGGCATTGGCTGAACTCCGGCAGCAGCTGCCTGAGCGGCCGCTGGGTCGATGCGGTCGACGCGCCAGGCACGCACATCGTTGAACCAACGTCCCTGATACTCATGAGCATCGATGTCAAAGCTCACACGCATTTCTTCACCTATCTGAATATTGAACTGTGCCAGGCGCTCTGCGCCAAACACCCTGAACACACATTTCTTTGGAAACTGATCGTGTGTTTCAATTACAAAATCTTGACTCTTCCATGCATTTCCCGTTCTTTGGGAAACACCACCTTGCTCTGGCAATGCAGCGATAATTTTTCCTTCGATTTCCATGATTTATTATTAATATTAATTGATTTCAGTCCGCGAAATTACAAAATAGTTCTAAAATGAGAAACATTTTAATTGAAAATTTTGCTCCCCTTATGTTTTTTTTGTAATTTTGTTCCCGATATATAAAGAATATTATTAAAAGCATAATAGAAATGAGATTTACATTGTCAAGTTCGGCATTAAACGGCCGACTCAGCATTCTGTCAAGGGTGATTAACAGCAAGAACTCTTTACCCATCCTCGACTGTTTCCTTTTCGAAGTATACAACCAGACACTGACCATTACCGCATCGGACAGTGAAAATGTGATGCGTACAACTATTGCGCTTGACGAGCAAGAGGGTGAAGGCCGATTCGCCGTAAACAACCACACCATCCTCGACGCCGTAAAAGAACTGCCCGAACAGCCTCTGACCCTTGACGTAGACACGAACGCGTTTACCATCAAGGTGATTTACCAAAACGGTATCTATAACTTCACGGCTCAAGACGCAAACGAGTATCCCACGCTACAGGAAATGCCTGAGGGTGCCACCCTACTGACTCTGCCATCGGCGATGCTGAGCGATTGCATCAACCGAAGCCTCTTCGCCACTGCTACAGAGGAACTTCGCCCCGTGATGAACGGTATCTATTTCGACCTTACGGCTGATGCACTTGCTATTGTGGCCAGTGACGGACACAAATTGGTTCGCAACCGCAACTATAAGATAAAGAGCGAGAATCCCACTTCGTTTATCCTCCCGAAGAAACCTGCCACCTTATTAAAGAATACGCTTGTCAAGGACGAGAGTGATGTAGTCATCCGCTTCGACGAGCGCAATGCTGAGATAAAGTTTGGCGACAACCTTTTGCTCTGCCGTCTGATTGAAGGACGCTATCCCAACTACAACAGCGTCATTCCACAAGACAATCCAAACGAACTGACCATCGACCGCAAGGTTCTCATTGGTGCTTTGCGTCGTGTAATGCCCTTCGCCAGCGAGAGCAGCCAGTTGGTTCGCATGCATCTGGAAATGGGACGTATGGAGATTTCGTCTGAAGACATCGACTTCTCCACAAGCGCTAAAGAAGAGATTGTCTGCGAGTATCAGGGCAACAAGATGGATATTGGCTTCAAGGGTCCGTCGCTCGTTGAGGTCCTCAACAATTTGCAATCCGAAGAAGTTGTTTTGCAACTTGCCGACCCAAGTCGTCCCTGCCTGATTATTCCTGACGATGAGCCCGATAACGAAGACATTCTGATGCTCATCATGCCTATGTTGCTGAACGACTAATGCACTGGCTGTCAAAGGCCCGTGTGAAGATGCAAACAAAAAACGAATCGAGATGAAACCCAATTTGACTAAGCCCCTTGTGATCTTCGATCTGGAGACCACGGGGCTTGACCTTGTTAAAGACAGAATCATACAAATATCATACATCAAAGCCTATCCCAATGGTGAAGAAGAGCGCAAAAACATCTTCGTCAACCCGGGAAAGCAAGTGGCGCCTGAGATTACGCAGCTGACGGGCATTACAAACGAAATGCTGAAAGATGCCCCCACGTTCAAGTCGTTGGCCAAGACATTGGCGAAGGACTTTGAAGGCTGTGATTTCGCCGGATTCAATTCCAACCACTTCGACATTCCGATGCTGGCAGAAGAATTTCTTCGCGCAGGAGTCGACTATGATTTCACCAAATGCCGGCTCATCGACGTCCAGACCATTTTCCACAAGATGGAGCGTCGGAATCTGGCAGCTGCCTACAAGTTCTATTGCGGACGGAAGATGGAAGACGACTTTGAAGCACATCGCGCCGACCAGGATACAGAAGCTACATGGCGTGTACTTCAAGGCGAACTTGATCGCTATGCACCCGGGGTACAAGAGGAAGAAGAGCGCCAGCTCAACAACGACATGGACGAACTGGCAGCTTTCTCGAAGGTGAACGACAACGTTGACTTTGCCGGACGTATCAGCTGGCAAACCATGAAGGATGCAAATGGCGAAGTCCTGCTCGACGAGAACGGGAACCCACGTAGACAAGAAGTCTTCAACTTTGGCAAATACAAGGGATGGGTGGTCAGCGAAGTACTGCAACGCGATCCTGGTTATTTCAGTTGGATGCTTTCCAGCGATTTCACCTACGACACCAAGCAGGTGCTCACGAGAATCCGTTTGCGCGAGTTCTCCAACAAGAAATAGATGAAAAAGTGTTATGATGATGGCAACAAACAACATGTTCACAGCAAGAAGACACAAACCATCATGCCGTTTCTTCGGTAGCCTTTCGCAAGGTGTCTACCGAATTGCAACTGCATGTTTGTTCGGTTTTCTATGCCTACAGATGGCAAACGCTCAGGAACTTCAAGCCAAAGTAACCATCAATCATAACCAGATACAAGGAACCGACGCGAGTGTTTTCGAGAATCTCCAGCAAACGCTTGAGCAGTTCATCAACGACACTCAGTGGACGTCGTTACAGTTCCAGAAAAACGAACGTATCGTCTGCAACTTCAACATTACGGTGACGAAATACGATCAGTCGGAAAATCTGTTCACATGCAATGCATTGATTCAGGCAAACAGGCCGGTGTACAATTCGTCTTATACTTCCACCTTATATAATAATAAGGACAACGACTTCATCTTCCAATTTGCGCAGTTCGACCAACTGAACTTCAACGAAGAACAGCTCGACAATCAGCTGACGGCACTCATTGCCTATTATGCCTACCTCATCATCGGATGGAATCTTGATTCTTTCTCGCCGATGGGTGGAGAAGAGGTTCTTCAACGTTGTCTCTATCTGGCCAACAATGCACAGAATCTTGATTTTCCTGGATGGAAAGCATTCGACAGCGACCGCAACCGCTTTGCCATCATCAACGATTATATGGAAGGTGCCATGAAACCATTCCGCCAGCTGCAATACGACTACTATCGAAAAGGGCTCGACGAAATGGCAAACAATGTAGAACGCGGACGGACAGAGGTGTCGACGGCACTTGAAAACGATCTGAAGAAAGCTCACGAAGATCGCCCACTGAGTCTACTTCCGCAGATTTGGACAGACTTCAAGAAAGATGAGCTGGCCAATATATATAAAGGTAAAGGAACGCAGAAGGAGAAAGAAATCGTCTACGACATTCTTTTCTCCATCAATGCCTCTCAGAACAATTCATGGGAGAAGATAAAAGAATAAACACACAAGGCACCATATCAGCTAAAGAAACTCACGATAATGCTTAAGCAGCTTTACATAAACAATTTCACTCTGATTGACAAACTTGAGATGGAGTTCTTCCCAGGTTTCTCTGTCATAACGGGTGAAACGGGTGCAGGTAAGAGCATCATTCTTGGAGCAATCTCACTGCTCTTGGGGCAGAGAGCTGACACGCGTGTCATCAAGAATGGTACCGGCAAATGCACCATTGAAGCTCATTTCGATATTAGGCGTTACGACATGAAGAGTTTCTTTGACGACAATGATATTGAATACGACCCTGACGACTGCATCTTGCGTCGCGAACTCACCGCATCGGGCAAGAGTCGTTCGTTTATCAACGACACACCTGTACTACTTACGTTGATGCGACAATTGGGTCAGCAACTGCTCGACATTCACTCGCAACATAAGAATCTGCTCATTCAGGAAGCAGACTTCCAGCTAAGTGTAGTCGACATCATTGCCGACAACCAAGACTTGTTGAACGATTACAAAGAGGCTTTCCGTGAATACAAGAATGCAGAGACGGAAGTGAAGCGATTGAAAGAACTCTTCGACAATACGCGAGCCAATGAAGACTTCATGCGTTTTCAATACAATGAGCTCTGCGAGGTTCAGCTAACCGAAGGAATGCAGGCAGAACTCGAACAAGAGGCCACATTGATGAGTCATGCTGAAGACATCAAAGAAGGGCTTTTCAACGCAAGTCATTTACTTGATGAAGACGACAACGGCGTGCTCGACAAACTAAAGAACGCCACACGGAGCTTGAATAGTATTTCAGCGCTTTTCCCCGACCTCAACGAAACCAATGAGCGTTTGGAAAGTTGCTACATAGAGTTACAAGATATTTCCAGCGACATCGACACAATGGTGGGAAAGGTCGACTTCAACCCTCAACGCTTTCAGATGGTGCAAGACGAACTCGACCGCATCTATACACTTGAAAAGAAACATCAAGTTGACTCCGTTGAGCAACTCCTGGCCATTCGAAATAATCTCAAGGAGCAACTCGACAAGATTGAGAATAGCGACGAAGAACTTGAATTGGCCATGCAGAAGGTTGAACAAGCCAAAGCCAAATGCAAGCAGAAGGCAAACCAATTGACGTCGAGCCGCCAGAAAGCAGCCGACAAGATAGAAAAGGAAATGAAGAGCCGCCTCGTACCTCTTGGAATGCCCAATGTCAGATTTGAAGTCGAGATGAAGACGAAAGAACTCTCTTCCAACGGCGAGAACACCATAAGTTTCCTTTTTAGCGCCAACACCAGTTCACCCATGCAACCTGTAAGCGAAGTGGCTTCCGGAGGCGAGATCGCAAGAGTGATGCTTGCATTGAAGGCAATGATTAGTGGAGCCGTCAAACTGCCCACCATCATCTTCGATGAGATAGACACTGGAGTAAGCGGAAACATAGCTGAACGCATGGCAATCATCATGAAAGAAATGGGACAGAACGACCGCCAAGTTATCAGCATCACTCACCTGCCACAAATTGCTGCTTTGGGCAGTACTCATTATAAAGTTGTGAAAGAAGAAACTCCCACCGGCACCGTATCTCAGATGTTGCTTCTGCAACCAGAAGAACGCGTGGTGGAAATAGCGAAGATGCTGAGTGGCGCAAATGTTAGCGATGCTGCCATGAACAATGCTCGCGCCCTGTTAATGTCGAGTGCTTCTACACATTAATTATTCAACAACAAAGAAATGAAAGTAAAGAAAATCATATCATTCCTCCTTCTTGCATTCTTTGCGACGGCATTGAGTGCGCAACCTGCTGCGGTGAAAAACGTTGCAAAAAGTGTATTCACGCTCACTACTTTCCGCGCCGACGGTACATTTTTAGGTAGTAGTCATGGTGTGTTTATCAGCACTAACGGAGAAGCCATCAGCGACTTGAAACCATTCTTGGGAGCTGCTTCTGCCGTCGTCATCGACCAAAAAGGAACACGAATGAATGTGACCCGTATGCTAGGCATCAGTGATGCTTATGACGTTGCACGATTCAAGGTAGAAGGTAAGACGACTCCTGCACAGTTGGCCTCAGCACAAAGCCAAGGCACATCGTCGTGGCTCGTCGGTTATTCCACAAAGAATCCTGATGTCTACCCTGCTACCGTTAAGACACTCGAGACTTTCGACGGTCAGTATGCCTACTATATTTTCAACATGAATGCTCCCGACAATGCACTGGCTTGTCCGTTTGTCAACGCCAATGGAGAGGTGATGGGACTTATGCGTGTCAGTACAACTTCGTTCGACACCTACGCCGTTGATGCCCGATATGTACATAACCTTACATTATCGGCCCTTAGCTACAACGACCCGTCTATTCGCCAGATATCTATCCCTTTGGCGATGCCTACCGATCCTCAACAGGCTCAATTGTCACTGATGATGGCACAACAAAGTGGAGACTCCATAAAATATGATGCAGCCGTTCGAGATTTCATGTCGCTTTTCCCAACTAACGTCGAAGGTTATGAAGCAATGGCCCGAATACACTACGTGGCTAACCGCTTTGCCGAAGCCGATCAGACAATGGAAGAGGCTCTGAAGAAAGCTGAACAAAAGGACGAAGCTCACTATCAGTATAGCCGTATCATTTACGACAAGGCCATATATAAACCAAATGCAGAGTTCCCCAAATGGACACTCGACAAAGCTCTTGAGGAGGTGAACACGGCGCTCACTCTCAACCCCATACCACTTTATCAGCATCATCAGGCACAGATTCTGTTTTCAAAGGGACAGTTCCAAGAGGCACTAAATCTCTTTGACAATCTTTACAAGAATAAGGATTTTGCCAATCCCGAACTCCTTTTTGAGCAGGCTCAGTGCAAAAAGATGCTTCAGGCGCCCAGTAAAGAAATCATACAGTTGCTCGATAGTGCTATCAACACGACCGATACACTTCGTTTTGCAGAGGCAGCTCCCTATTTCCTTGCGAGGGCTGAAGCGTATCTGCAAACGGATAGTTTCCGTCAGGCGGTGTTTGATTATACGCGCTATGAGATTCTCATGCAAGGGCGTGTGACATCAGAATTCTATTACATGCGTTCGCAGGCTGAGGTGAAAGGTCGCCTTTACCAACAGGCTTTGGCCGATATGGGACGCGCCATCATCCTCTCGCCCAAGGAACCCGTCTACTACGCTGAGATGGCTCAACAACAACTAAGGGTGGGACAAACCGATCAGGCTCTTCAATTTGCACAGAAATGCACAGAGATTGCCCCTGAATATCCTGAGGGTTGGCTATTGTTAGGACTTTCGCAGATAAGAAAAGAAATGAAAACAGAAGCTCTCAATAGTTTCGGCAAAGCAAAAGAACTCGGAAGCGAACAAGCCGATTCACTCATTGAGAAATACAAATAAGAAGGTTTTCCCCATCTATTATACGCAAAATAACCAAAGAAGATAAATATGAAACAAAAAATTCTAGTAACTGGTGGTACTGGCTTTATTGGAAGCCATACAACTGTTGAACTTCAACAGGCAGGCTACGACGTTGTGATTATCGACAACCTGTCGAACTCAAAGGCTGAAGTCATTGATGGAATTGAGAAAATAACAGGTATCCGTCCAGCTTTCGAACAAGTCGACTGCTGCGATATGGAAGCACTTGAGAATGTATTCCGCAAGCATTCAGGTATAAAGGGCATCATTCATTTCGCCGCTTCAAAGGCTGTTGGAGAAAGTGTGGAAAAGCCCCTACTCTATTATCGTAACAACATCACCTCGTTGGTGAATCTTCTTGAACTGATGCCTCGTTATGGTGTCGAGGGTATTATATTCTCCAGTAGTTGCACCGTCTACGGACAACCCACAAAGGAGAACCTTCCTGTAACTGAGCAGGCGCCCATCCAAAAGGCCCTCTCTCCCTACGGAAACACCAAACAGATCAACGAAGAGATTATCCAGGACTACATTCATAGTGGTGCTCCCGTAAGAGCTATCATTCTTCGATATTTCAATCCTATAGGTGCACATCCCTCTGCACTCATCGGCGAACTGCCTAATGGTGTCCCCATGAATCTTATTCCTTTTGTCACACAAACTGCTATCGGCATTCGTGAACAACTGAAGATTTTTGGAAATGATTATGCAACGCCCGATGGAACTTGTATTCGCGACTATATCTATGTCGTCGATCTAGCCAAAGCTCATGTTAAAGCAATGGAACGCGTGCTCGACAACCCAGGGGAAGAACCCGTAGAAGTGTTCAACATTGGTACCGGAAGAGGCCTAAGCACACTCGAAGTGGTAGAAGGATTCGAAGAAGCTACAGGTGTAAAACTCAATTGGAAATACGCTCCGCGTCGTGAAGGCGACATCGAGAAAGTGTGGGGCAATGTAGACAAAGCGAACAAAGTCCTCGGTTGGAAAGCTGAGGCCGATATAAAGGATGTTCTTCGTTCTGCATGGAAGTGGCAGCAGAAACTTCGTGAGGACGGCATCCAGTAACCCCAAACACTTGTTCTCTGCCTCAGAGGACTTGTGTGTTTTGTGTTTGTGTTGTTAAGGGTTCCCGATGTGAATCGGGGGCCCTCTTTTTTCGTACTAAAGCATAAGGCTTCTAATGATTCAACTTCTGATAGAATGAAACTAGAAAAGTACATATAACTACAATTATGCCATCTTCAATGTACGTCATGTAAATAATCCGACAAAAAGAAGTTGGTTTTCACTTTTTATTTGTACCTTTGCCATGAAGTCATATTAGTGGCTTCAGGCTTTACGTGTTGTTTTTGTAAACTAACATAAATGATTTTATTATGTCAAAGCGCAATATAGACAGGACACTTTCAGAAGGTCATGGGAAACAGTTGATTTGGCTCGTCTTACTGATTGCCGTTGTAATAGTTGCTTTACTAATTTACAACTGGCTTTTTGTTGGTTTAAAGTGTCTTGACATCCTTCCCAGCTTTTTTGGAATAGGTGCATCTGGCGAACATCGGCTCTTTAAGCTGATTGCCGGCTTAATCGGAAGAGTACTTTTCTCCGCAGTGCTTATCTCTATCTTTGTTAAGATTTTCGACAATATGTCGAATTCATACAGAAATGGAGAGTCCGTTTATCCTTATAAAGATCACATCCTGATTATAGGTGCAGGGAGACCTCTCAAGAATATGTTGTTAGCAATTAAGGACAATAAAGATTTTGAAGGAAAAGACATATTGGTGATGACAGCAATAGACGTCATAACCCTCAGAAGACAGATGAA
This sequence comes from Prevotella sp., assembly GCA_024681705.1. GTDB lineage: Bacteria > Bacteroidota > Bacteroidia > Bacteroidales > Bacteroidaceae > Prevotella. The sequence goes on along the minus strand of JAILAI010000168.1, from coordinate 34,895 downwards.
GATAGAATTAGCGGATTCTTCATTTTGCAAAAGACTGAATTATTTTCATCGGGAAAGGCACACCTTAAGCTATCTCGCAGATGCTTGTGCTGATAAGGCTAGCGCAATTTATATTATTGGTGAAGACAATGAAATTGGACATGACTCTCTCAACATGAGATGTCTGAATCACCTGAAAGAAGTGTGCAAAGGAGACGGTCCAACAATTCCCTGTTACATTATTATGCAGATGCATACGACGCTCAGTGTTTTCAATTATATCAAAACGAGTAAGCTTTCAAGACTGAACGTTGAGGTTATCAATGAATTGGATTATTCTGCCGAGCGCTTAATGACAGGAACAAACTTTTTGCCTGCATTCACTGTTAACGACACAAATCGTCGTTTACATTTAGCCATTGTTGGGAACACTGATGTTTCGCGGTCGTTCGCCATGGTTGCCGCACAATTGTGTCATTTCCCCAATTACAACAAAGAAAAAACCACTAGAACCAAGATTTCACTAATAGGATATGGGGTGAAAGAAATGAATAGCTTCACCGCCTGTTACCGCAATATGTTTGACTTATGCCATTATCGTTATTTGTCGTCAGAGAAGACAGAAGAATTCATCCCGAAAAACGAATATGGTGATTTCATGGATATTGAATGGGAATTCATTGATAGTCAGCTCATGTCGCCTTACACAACTAAATTGATTGAATCATGGGTTGACAATCCATCTGAGACATTAGCAATGGCTATGTGTTTCGGTGATGACGAGACCAATGCATATATGGCTTTGCATCTTCCGCACATCATATATAACAACGATGTGAACGTAGCAGTTTCCCAAAATGGTTATACCGAAGTGATGAAAGCAGCTATTTCGACAGGCATGTATGGCAATATCTTTTTGTTTGGCAACTCTGTTGGTGGAGGTGATCCTTTATTCCTACAACGTTCAGCCATGGGCAAGAGAGTAAATCGTGTCTATGATTTAGAATATGGTAATCCTCCTGCAAATGATGAATCGGAAGCGTGGGAGAAACTGCCCTATGCTCATAAATACTCCAGTATTGCAAGCGCGAACTCAATTGTATTGAAACTCAGAAGTTTACAAATTGACGTAAACAATGAAAAAGAGTTGCACCTCTCAGATGCTGATTTGTATAGACTCTCAGAATTGGAACATCGGAGATGGATGACAACAATGTTATTTATGGGTTATCGAGCTGCTACGATTTCAGAGCGTAAAGACCGTTCTCGTTTTAATGAACTGAAGAATGAACAATTCATTCATTTAGATATCGCCCCTTACGAGGAGTTACCAGGTGAATTGCAAAAAGACATGCTGATAATCAACAACATTCCTTATATCATTACTGGTAAGAAGAATTAACGATATTTATCTGCAATTGCGCTAAAGTCCTAAGAGCTCGAGATATTGGGCGATTTTTCGTTCCAGTTCCTCAATATTGATGAATTGTGACGCCCGATAGATTTCCTTTTCTTCCATCAGCAATAGAACTGTTGGACCCGAATAAACTAGAAATCTCCCTGCTATTAAGGGAACTTCCGTTATATCTGTAAAGAAAGATTTAAGTGAAGGATAACGATCTGTCATTCGCACCACCTTATCGAGCATGACGTTACATACTCCGCAATCGGGTGCTTTAATGTAGAAAAGGCACAAACGGTTGTCTTTTATCGTCTGTTCAATATCGTTGATGTTCGTCAGATGTTCCATTTCCACTCATTTTTCTTCTTGTTTCCACTCGAAGTTTTCTATCCCTGCCCCAATTTCAAAGTGGCACTTGGCGATTCCTAAATCCATCTGGGTGAAACCTACTAAAGAGAATTTACGTTTAGCAAGAACCTGAGCAAGTTTTCCATCTTTAGCTGGAATGTATTCGAAAAAGAACTTCTGCTGATTTACGGCCGTAGGTGCTAATAAGGCCGCTTCGACACCTTGTCGAAACCATAAAGGCGTTTGACCGTCGGTTGCCCTAGATGAACTCACTTGTTCTATGCTCTTTGTCTTATGCGAAATGCCCTGAGTCTCCCCATATCCTATAGAAATGTAGGCCTTTATGACTTCACCTTCATCGAGCACATACGTTCCCGGAACTTTCGAATAGCTAAGTCCCACCCAACAAGAATTTAGCCCAAGAGTCTGAGCAAGCAACACAAGTTGCTCACCATAATAGCCGATGCGTTCGTCGAGATCGTCAGCTTTCCTACCTGCCATTACGAGATAATTCGTAACTCCCCGAAACTTACCATATTTAGCCAGTTTTCCTTGAAAGGCTTTCGGTTCGTTCTGAATGAGTTGAATATGCAGATTTCCCAAACGATTGACTTCTGTGATTTTATCCTCCAACGTGCTGACAACATCTTCGGTCAATGGTTTCTCTCTATACGCTCGCACACTATGACGAGCTTCTATGGCTGATTTCATCTGTTTATCGTTCATTTTATTCATACTTAATTGATTCAAGCATTTTCTCCGCTAAGGGAACATACCAAATTCGTACTTCATCATCAGTGGGTGTATGCCCACCTGGAAAGTGAAAAGACTCCGTATAATACTTCAAAAAAAGAGGTTCAAAGTGAGCCAAAGTATCATTCTCTCCAAACAACCCCCATATGCGTTCTTTGTTTTTCGGATGATAATTATCGAACTGAACTTTCTCCATTTGCGCAAACTCAGCTATAAGATCATCGTCGATAATAAATTGCTGATTCCCATCTTTGCGCGGTGATTTAAACTGATGAGTTCCTATACGCGTTTTAAGAAATTCCGTCATCTGAAAATGAGGATTGCCCAATAAAGCAGGTAAACCGATTTTTGAGGCAATTATCTGTGCATAAAACGCTCCACAACTATTACCCACCAACAAATCGGGTCTTTCTTCTTCGCAAATCTTCCGTATCAGTTCGATGGATTCGTATGGATGTATTGACAAATCGGGAGTGAGAACCTGCGCTTTGCCGACAAACGCATCGCGCAAAGCCAATGCCGGAATGCACTGACCACTAGCAAAGAACCCATGAAGGAATAATATCTTTTTATTCATTATCATAAACTCAAACGAGTGTAATCCTACGCCAAATCCTTTAAAACAATTCAAAGGTACTGAATAATCTCCAATCAACAAAAGAAATGCCAGACGTTTTGATTTTTTTAGTAAAAACGTAAAGCTTCTACTTATCGCAAAGCCATTATGGATACAACAATTATTAATCCTAAACTATCTGTTTCGGCTTTTTAAGAAGAATGTTTGGTAGAACGGCTTAAAATATGTACTTTTGCAAACAAAAAGAAATCGATAATGACGGCAATGGAAACAAGCATAACCAGCGTACAGAACCCACGCATCAAGCACCTTCTGACTTTACAACAGAAGTCGTCGACGCGTCGTCAAGAAAACCAATTCGTAGTTGAAGGTCAGCGTGAGGTGATGCATTGTCTCGAGGCGGGTTATGAAATTGTTTGTCTCTTCGTTTGCAACGAAAACAGCAATTCTACTTTATCACTATCCCAGCTCACGTCTATGCTTCCCACAACGGATATATTCACGGTTTCTTCACGTGTATATGAGCGTATTGCCTATCGTGGAAGTACCGAAGGAGTCATTGCAATAGTTAAAGCCAAACAAACCAAACTATCAGATTTGGATTTGCCAGACAATCCTCTAGTCGTAGTGTTAGAAAGCGTAGAGAAGCCTGGTAATCTGGGAGCCATATTGAGGTCCGCCGATGCCGCTCAAGCAGATGCCGTGATTGTTTGCGACCCGCTCACCGATCTTTACAACCCTAATCTCATTCGTGCTTCTTTGGGTGCACTTTTCACGGTGCCTACCGTTGCTTGTTCTTCCGAAGAATGCATCCGCTTTTTACAAGAAAGAAACATTCAGATTCTGACGGCACAATTACAAGATTCCCTACCCTATTATGACACTCCGATGAATATTCCGACGGCAATTGTTATGGGAACCGAATCAACAGGGCTCACCAACCAATGGCGTGAGGCGGCAACGGCCCACATCCGAATTCCAATGCTTGGACACCTCGATTCGCTTAATGTATCAGTCTCTGCCGCCATATTACTTTTCGAGGCGGTTAGACAACGACAACAAAAATCAGAATAACAAAAAACCTCTTCGACGAAGGTCTAAAGAGAATGCGCCGAAATGCTTTAGTAAAAGCGCCAAAATGCGTAACTAATTGCGCCAAAATTGATGATTCATTTCGCCGCTTTTCACAAGTCATTTTGCTGAAATACCTAAAGTCCTCCATCGCAACAAGAGATGAAGGACCTCAGTATTATACTTAAATAACAGTAAATCAAAGAGTTAACAAAAACTCTCGAACATAGACAGAGATAAGGAACAATCAAGTTCCCAGACAATTCTATGCCAATCGACGGTAGCTTCGCAAGCCATAAGCTCCGACAATAGCAAAGCAAAGTAAAGGCAAGACGAAGGATACATTGACGGCTGGATGTCCAAATACCGTTTCCAAATCGATAATCATACCCTGAAGCGGTGGCATCAATGCTCCACCAACAATAGCCATCACGAGGAAAGCAGCACCGAGCGTTGTGTCCTGAGCATCAACATTTTCAAGCGCTATTCCATAGATGGTTGGGAACATGAGCGACATGAAGAAACTGATGCCAACCAAGCAATAGAGGCCAACGATTCCCACAATACAGATGGCACCAATAGTACAGATGGCAGCTCCAAGAGCGAATATAGCCAACAATCGACGAGAGTTTACATACTTCATCAGGAAGGTTGAAATGAAACGACTACAAAGGAACATCGACATTGCAACAATGTTGTACATCTGAGCCGTTGCCTTGTTAATGCCCAGATTATCAGCATATTGAATAATAAATGTCCAAGTCATTATTTGTGCGGCAACATAGAACATCTGAGCCAACACACCTTCACGATAGTTGGTATTGTGGAAAAGATTGCTGAGCGTTACCGAAGCGGAATGTACATGACCAGCAGCTTTCTGCTCCTCGCTCTGAGTGCGAGGCATCTTCTTTAAAGCAATGATGATGAACATAACGACAACGACCAAACCGATGGCAACGTATGGGTCGCGAATGATAGCAAGATCGTGTATGCGAATATTGGCTTTCTCGGCGGCTGACAAAGTTGGGAAGATGATTTGCCCAGCTGCATCGCGCTTGTCACTGATGAGTTGTGGCAAAACGATGAGTGAAGCAACACTCATACCACAAAGTGAACCCATCGGATTGAAGGCCTGCGCCATATTAAGTCGACGGGTTGAAGTCTCCTTATCGCCCAACGAAAGGATAAAGGGATTGGCTGTGGTTTCCAAGAAAGCTAGTCCGAATGTCAGGATATAGAGAGACAGACAGAAGAATGTAAACTCCTGATAGGCAGCTGCCGGAATAAAGAGGAAGGCACCTATGGCATAAAGAGCCAACCCGAGAAGAATACCACTCTTGTAACTATACTTGCGAATGAAAAGGGCTGCTGGAACGGCCATCGTAGCATATCCACCATAGAAAGCGAACTGAACCATCGAGGCCTTTGCGGCCGATAGTTCCATCACGGTTTGGAAAGCAGCTACCATTGGGTTGGTAATATCATTGGCAAATCCCCAAAGCGCAAAAAGAGACGTGATGAGGATGAATGTTACAAGATACTTTTTCTCGACGAGTTTCTTTTTTTCCATAGATGATACCGTTATTCGGTGTTTTTGATGATGAAAGAATGAATGGGCGAAGCTTGCAAAAACTCCGCCCATAGATATAACTTATTTATAAATAGGACCATAGGCGGCGCAAGCACGATAGTCAGCACCTTCCTTGTCCATTCCAAAAGCGTTCCAAGCGGCCGGACGGAATATCTGCTCATCGGGCACGTTGTGCATGCTAACGGGGATGCGCAACATAGAAGCCAATGTGATGAGATCGGCACCGATATGTCCATAGGCAATTGCACCGTGATTGGCGCCCCAGTTGTTCATGACGCTATATACATCACGGAACGGAGCTTTTGTTTCGTCAAGGCGAGGTACGAACCAAGTAGTTGGCCAAGTGGGATCGGTACGCTGGTTCAATGTCTCGAACACATCGTCATCTACATCAGCCGTCCATCCTTCGGCAATCTGAAGCATCGGGCCAAGTCCTTTTACCAAGTTAAGACGGGCCATCGTAACAGGCATTTCGCCTTTGGAGAGGAAATGACTTGAGAAACCACCACCGCGGAAATAGTCACGATCAGCTGGACACCAACTCGTGGCTTTCAGGCAAGCATCGACATCTGTCTGGGTCATTTCCCAAGGATGCTTCATGGTAGCCTTGCCTTCAGCATCTGTGCTATAACCCGTTCCGTCGAGCGTTGTGGCGCCAGAGTTGATGAGGTGAATCATACCGCCAGAAGCACGTCCCGTAAGTTTCTTTCCCGTTACACGTTCTACAGCCTCAGGACTCCAGTAAGTGCGTACGTCAGAGAAGATTACGGCCTTATTCGTAAGCAAATGCTCGAACAACATGGTGAGACCGTTCAGTGAGTCGTTTTCCGTAGCGAAGGTGATGGCTTCGCGAATACCGTTCCAGTCGAAAGAGGTGTTGAGCATCGTCTCTGAGAAGTCACCATTGGGAAGGAAGTCTGTCCATTGACGTTGTCCCTGGAAACCTCCAACGATAGCGTTGTGGCCTAAAGCTTCTTCTTTATAACCAGCTTCGAGCAGACGCGGGTTACCATGCATCAGATCGCGAATCACCATCGTCATCTTCACGACAAACTCCCAATCCTGATCTTTCTCCTCGCGAGTCTTCGTTTTCTCTGGACGATTCTTGTCAAATCCTTCTTGAGGCACACAATTCTCACGCGTCCATGAAATAGCCTTTTCGTATTCGTCTTTATCATAGATACCAAGCTGGATGCGGCGCAACACTTCGGTCATATCAACCTGCTCGGCACGCATACCAAGATACTCTTGCAAGAAATCGGCATTGACGATAGAACCAGCAATACCCATTGCTACATTACCTACCGACAGATAGCTTTTCCCACGCATAACGGCAACAGCCTGGGCGGCACGTGCCCAACGAAGTATTTTAACGGATACGTCTTCAGGAATCGTATTATCGGGAAGGTCCTGAACATCATGACCATAGATGCCAAAAGCGGGTAAACCTTTCTGAGCATGTGCGGCCAGAACGGCGGCTAGATAGACGGCACCAGGACGTTCGGTTCCGTTGAATCCCCAAACGGCTTTCGGATAATGTGGATTCATGTCCATCGTCTCAGAACCATAGCACCAGCAAGGTGTTACGCTGATGGTTGCACCAACACCACAATTCTCAAACTTTTCGGCACAAGCGGCAGCTTCTGCCACACGACCAATCGTGGTGTCAGCAATCACGCATTCTACCGCACTACCATCACCATTACGGAGGTTTGATGAAATCAACTCGGCAACAGCCTTAGCTAAATTCATTGTTTTCTCTTCAAGGCTTTCACGAATACCACCTTGTCTTCCGTCGATAATGGGACGGATACCAATCTTAGGATACTTTTTCATTGTTTTATAATTAGTTTTCAGATTTGTCATAATAGGTAAAGAATACAGAGCATTCAACTATCTCATAATCAGCGAGAAAGGAAACAATTCCCGGGAGAACGATTAACCTTCTCCAGAGAATTGCTTGATGCGCTGTTCTTCTTCCAAACGGCAGATGAGCAGTTTTCCATCTTGTTCAGCCACAATATAGCCGTCGAGACCTTGCACGACAACCTTCTTCTCGCCCAAAGCATGCACAATACAATTGTGAGTATCGAAGAGACTAATATCCTGACCGATAACGCTATTGCCATAAAGGTCGTGCTTCGTTTGCGCAAGCAGAGAGCCCCATGTTCCCAAATCGCTCCATCCGAAGTCAGCAGGACAAATGAAAATTTCCTCAGCCTTCTCCATGATGGCGTAGTCGACGGAAATGCTCTCGCATTCGGGGAACCGGCGGTTTATCTCCTCTTGCTCACGTTCTGTACCATAGATGGGGAGCATTTTCTCGAATATATTGCTCATTGCTGGCTGATATACGCGGAAAGCATTGACAATTGTGCTTACGCTCCAGATGAAAATACCTGCATTCCAGAAGAAACTCTTGTCGCGAATATATGTCTGAGCGGTAGCCAAATCGGGCTTTTCGCGGAATCTGTCTACGCGATAGATCTCTTTGTTTCTCGAGCTGTTCATCGAGAGATCGGCCTGAATATATCCATAACCAGTTTCGGGACGAGTGGGTTTCATGCCCAATGTAACGATTGCATCCGTCTCACTTGTAAACACCATGCATTGCTTTACAACTCTTCGGAACTCCATTGTATCTGCGACAATGTGGTCGCTTGGTGTTACAACGATGTTGGCATGTGGCGTTTGTGCCTTGATTCGCCAACTCACATAACAGATACACGGCGCCGTATTACGCCGACAAGGCTCACAAAGAATCTGCTTTTCTGGCATTTCGGGCAGTTGTTCCTTGACGATGTCAGCATATTTCTGATTTGTCACCACCCACACATTCTGAGGGGGGACAATACCTTTAAATCTGTCGAATGTCAGCTGAAGCAAACTACGTCCGACACCCAACACATCGATAAACTGCTTGGGGCGCTCTGAAGTACTCATCGGCCAAAACCGACTTCCAACACCGCCCGCCATAATCACAAGATGATTACTTATCTGAGCCATACGTATATCGTTTTTTTACTTTATGATGCGCAAAGTTACGAAGAAAAATGGATATTGCGCAATTTAATCGAAGAAAAATAAATTTTTATAGTCTTTAAATTGTGTGTTTCGCCAAAATTTAATAATTTTGCAACGTAAAACAGGAAGACGAATGAAACTCGTTCTAATGACCAAGCCCACATTCTTTGTGGAGGAAGACAAAATTCTGGCCACGCTCTTCGACGAAGGGCTCGATGACCTGCATCTCTATAAGCCGGGTTCTGCACCTATGTATGCAGAGCGCTTGCTTACGCTTCTGCCAGATGACTACCACCGCAGAATATATGTTCACGACCACTATTATCTGAAGAATGAATATGGCCTTGCGGGCATTCACATAGACTCCGCCGATAAACCTCTTCCAGATAGATACAAGGGCAAGTTCACACGCACATGCATGAACCTCGATCTGCTGAAAGCGGCAAAGAAAAAGGCAGAATATGTCATGTTAAAATACATATTCCATAGCCAAAGTGAGCCTGACGCTGACCAGACATTCAATTATGAAGACCTTCATGAAGCTTCAAGAAGAGGACTGATAGACAAGCACGTATATGCTTTGGGAGGTATGAATCTTGAGAATGTACGAGTCGCAAAAGACCTTGGATTTGGAGGTGTCGTTATTTGTGGTGACCTGTGGAATCGGTTTGACATCCACAATCAACAGGACTACCGCAACCTTCTCAATCACTTTGAGAAACTCAGGAAGACAATAGAGTGATCACTCCTAAGACGAAAATGTATACATATTATTATATATAGCAATTAGAAATCATGATTGATTCAAATTCCTTTATGGTATTCTCGGGTACAGCGACCAAATATCTGGCCGAGAAAATCTGTCAGAGTCTTGGATGCCCGCTTGGCAACTTGCAGTTCACCAGGTTTTCAGATGGCGAGTTCGCCGTTTCCTATGAAGAGTCTATTCGAGGACGCGATGTATTCCTTGTACAGAGCACATTCCCCAATTCCGACAATCTGATGGAGCTTTTGCTGATGATTGATGCCGCTAAGCGAGCTTCTGCCAAGAGCATTAACGCAGTGATTCCGTATTTCGGATGGGCTCGTCAAGACAGAAAAGACCGTCCGCGTGTGAGCATCGGTGCAAAACTTGTGGCCGACTTGCTGAGCGTTGCAGGTGTTGATCGCGTCATTACGATGGACCTGCACGCAGATCAGATTCAAGGATTCTTCGATGTTCCTGTAGACCACCTCTACGCTTCTGGCGTCATTCTTCCCTATCTGCAGAGCCTTCACCTTGAGGACATGGTGATTGCTTCGCCCGACGTAGGCGGTTCTAAGAGAGCCAACACCTATGCCAAGTATCTGGGAGTTCCACTCGTGCTTTGCAACAAGACGAGATCTCGTGCCAACGTAGTGGCAACGATGCAGATTATCGGTGAAGTAAAAGGAAAGAATGTGGTCATCATTGACGATATGGTGGACACCGCAGGTACGATTACAAAAGCCGCCGACATCATGAAAGAAGCAGGCGCCAAGAGTGTTCGCGCTTGTGCAAGCCATTGTGTGATGAGTGGTCCCGCCAACGAACGCGTTCAGGATTCGGCCCTTGAAGAAATCGTATTTACCGACTCCATTCCCTACACGCAGAGATGTTCGAAGGTGAAACAACTCTGTGTTGCCGACATGTTTGCCGAAACCATTCGTCGCGTGTTGGAGAACAAGAGCATCAGTGACCAATATATTGTGTGATAATCGTATGAGAAAGATACTACTGCCCCTTATCGTCATCGCTTTGATGTGCACAAGTTGCCAATCGAAGCAAAGTGAAAATAAAAAAGATGCGACAGAGACAGAAGTCGCTACTCAAACGTCTCAAAATGAAGAAGCAGAAGCCGACGACCGTGTAATGCCCGACTTCACCATGAACGACATGAACGGCAAACCTGTCTCGGCATTAAGTTTCGTGAAGAGTAATAAAATTACCATCATCGATTTCTGGGCGAGTTGGTGTGGTCCTTGTCGTGCTGAAATGCCTCAAGTAGTCGAACTATACAATAGTTACAAAGACAAAGGGCTCGGCATACTCGGCGTTTCGCTTGATCAAGACGAGCAATCATGGAAGACAGCTGTCAAGAGCATGAATATGAGTTGGCAACAGGTTTCCGACCTTCAGGGATGGGACAATGCTGCCGCCACGATGTTTGGCGTTCAGTCTATTCCGTTTACAATGGTTCTCGATAGTCAGGGACATCTGCTTCAGGCGGGATTGCGTGGGCAGCAGCTGGCTTCGTTCGTTGCTTCACAACTTGACTAAAAACTTTCGACTTTCCCATTGCAATGATGAAGTAAAAAAATCTACTAAATTCGTGCAATTGAGAAAACGACGAAGGTCTTGATGGAGGTGGTTTGAAAAAAAGATGACAGGTATTTGTGTATCTGCTGTTTTTTTCGTAATTTTGCACCCGTTTTTAAACGAACAAATAAACCCATTACAATGAATATTAGCTATAAATGGTTAAAAGAATATGTTGACTTCGACCTGACACCGCAAGAAGTGTGCGATGCACTGACGTCGGAAGGTCTGGAAGTTGATGCACTTGAAGAAGTCCAATCTATTCGTGGAGGACTGAAGGGACTTTACGTTGGACAAGTGCTTACATGTGAAATGCATCCCAACAGCGATCACCTGCATGTGACGACTGTTGACCTTGGCCACGAGACTCCCTCTCAAATTGTTTGTGGAGCACCGAATGTTGCGGCTGGCCAAAAGGTTATCGTGGCCGACTTGGGTTGCATATTATATGATGGCGACAAAGAATTTCAGATTAAGAAATCAAAGCTGCGTGGCGTTGAGTCGTGCGGAATGATTTGCGCTGAAGACGAAATAGGCGTTGGAACAAGTCACGATGGTATTATCGTTTTACCAGAAGACGCTCCCGTAGGACAACCAGCAGCCGAATACTATCATCTGGAAAGCGATTGGCTCATAGAGGTTGACATTACGGCTAACCGTGCTGACGCATTGTCACATTGGGGAGTTGCTCGCGACCTCTACGCTTGGCTTAAGCAAAACGGTTACCAAACGTCTTTACATCGCCCAAGTTGTGACGAGTTTGTCGTTGAGAACGAGGATCTGAATATCGACGTCGAAATCGAAAACACCGAAGCATGCAAGCGCTATGCTTGTGTGAGCGTAAAGGATTGCGACGTGAAGGAGAGTCCTGAATGGTTGAAGAACAAATTGACTACGGTTGGTCTCCGTCCCATCAATAACATTGTAGACATTACGAATTATGTGATAATGGCTTATGGTCAACCGTTGCATTGTTTCGACGCTGATATGGTAAAGGGCAACAAAATCGTTGTAAAGACCTTGCCTGAAGGAACGCCTTTCGTAACACTCGATGGCGAGGAGCACAAGCTTTCAGAGCGCGATTTGGCTATTTGTAATGCAGAAGAACCGATGTGTATTGCCGGCGTGTTTGGCGGTAAGGGTTCTGGAACCTATGACACAACGAAGCATGTGGTGCTGGAAAGTGCCTATTTCCATCCTACTTGGATAAGAAAGAGCGCTCGCCGTCATGGTTTGAGCACTGACGCCAGCTTCCGATTCGAGCGTGGCATTGATCCAAATGGAACAATCTATGCTTTGAAGCAGGCTGCCATTCTCTGTAAGCAACTAGCTGGTGGAAAAGTAAGCATGCAGATTAAAGATGTCTATCCATTTCCCATGCCAGACTTCCAAGTCGATTTGAAATACAATTATGTGAATGAACTCATCGGCAAGGTGATTCCCGTTGAGACCATTAAGAGCATCGTTGAATCACTGGAGATGAAAATCGAAGCTGAAGACAACGACGGCCTCAAGTTACTGGTACCTGCATATCGAGTTGATGTTCAGCGTCCTTGCGATGTCGTTGAGGACATTCTTCGCGTGTACGGATATAATAATGTAGAGATTCCAACGCAACTCAAATCTTCTTTGGTTATCAAGGGCGATGAAGATATCAAGCATCAGTTGTCAAATCTCGTAAGCGAACAACTCGTTGGTTGTGGTTTCAACGAGATCCTGAATAACTCTCTGACCAAATCGGCCTATTACGGTGAGAATGACAAACTCGTCAGAATAATGAACCCGTTGTCGTCTGACCTGAACGTCATGCGCCAGTCATTGATTTATGGAGGTCTGGAGAGCATTGCACATAATGCGAACCGCAAAAATCCGAACTTGAAATTCTTCGAGTTTGGCAACACATATTTCTATTCTCCCGAAAAAGCCGATCCTGAGAACCCTATGAACGCCTACAAGGAAGAAAATCATCTTGGTATTTGGGTGACGGGTAAGCGCGTAACTGGTTCGTGGGCTCATCCTGATGAGCAGAGTTCGTTCTACGAATTGAAAGCTTACGTTCTCAATATTCTCCGTCGTATTGGTTTACCTTTCGGTAGCATCGTTTTCAAGGAGGAAGATAATGAAATGTTTGCCAAATCAATGGTAATTGAGAATCGTGGAGGCAAACTTCTCGGCGTTCTCGGCATCGTAAGCAAAAAACTCCTGAAACAACAGGGAATTGACAATGATGTCTATTATGCCGACCTCAATTGGACATCGCTGATGAAGGCTGTTCGTAAGAGTCGCGTGTCGTATACAGAAATCAGCAAATATCCTGCCGTTAGCCGTGACCTCGCCCTGCTCATCGATAATAACGTTGAATTTGCAAGCATTGAACAGATTGCTTACCAGAGCGAGAAGAAGTTGCTGAAGAAAGTTGAGCTCTTCGATGTATATGAAGGAAAGAATCTGCCTGCTGGCAAGAAAAGCTATGCGGTAAACTTTATTCTTCAGGACGAGCAGAAGACGCTGAATGACAAGCAGATAGATGCAATCATGCAAAAGATTATTGCAAATCTCAAGAAACAGCTTAATGCAGAACTGAGATAAACGTGAATTAAGAATAACAACTAAAATAAGAACAAAAATGGGAAGAGCATTTGAATATCGCAAAGCTACGAAATTAAAGAGATGGGGCCACATGGCCAAGACCTTCACAAAGATAGGCAAGCAGATTGCTATTGCCGTAAAGGCAGGTGGTCCTGATCCGGACATGAATCCCGCTTTGCGTGCTATTATTGCCAATGCAAAGCGCGAGAACATGCCGAAGGACAACATCGAGCGTGCCATCAAAAATGCAATGGGTAAAGATACCAGCGACTACAAAGAGGTTAGTTATGAAGGCTATGGTCCTCATGGAATTGCCATATTTGTAGAGACACTGACCGATAATACCACGCGTACCGTTGGTGATGTTCGTTCGGTATTCAACAAGTTCAATGGAAACTTGGGTACTCAGGGAAGCCTCGCTTTCCTCTTCGACCACAAGGCCGTTTTCACCTTCAAGAAGAAAGACGACCTGGATATGGATGAAATGATTCTCGATTTGATTGACTACGGAGTAGAAGACGAATTCGACGAAGACGAAGAAGAGAACAGCATCACCATCTATGGCGACCCACAGAGTTTCGGAGCCATCCAGAAGCATCTTGAGGAAAACGGATTCGAGGTAACGGGCGCTGAGTTCACTCGCATACCCAACGACCTGAAGGACGTTACACCTGAGCAGCGTGAAACTATTGACAAGATGGTGGAAAAGCTCGAGGACTTCGATGATGTTCAGACGGTTTACACAAATATGAAACCCGAAGTCGAAGAATGAACCACATCACCTTTCAAACTTCAGGAACCTGCTCACGGCAAATTGATATTGACATCGACGAAGAAGGACGCATCCAAGATGTTTCCTTCATCGGAGGATGCAATGGCAACTTGCAAGGTATTGGTCAACTCGTCAGAGGGATGAAAGTCGAAGACGTAAAGTCAAAACTTGAAGGAATCCGATGCGGCTATAAGAACACAAGCTGTCCCGACCAGTTGGCAAGAGCGCTGAAGCAATACGAAGATGATCGGAAATAAGATTTCGGCAATCAATTTATTATAGAGAATCCACAGGAGCAACATATCGCTCTTGTGGATTTTCTTTTTGATAATAACATGACCTCAACGAAAAAGAGCATAGAACAATTTATTAGTAAAGCGGTTTTAGAGTCCTCAAAAGCGACAATTTCACTCATGGAAAGCGCCAGTTTTACTCATTAAAATCGATGCTTTAGGTCGTGGAAAGAGCCGCTTTTGAGTTTTGAAAGAAAGGCTTCATCAAATTTGGAAATAGAATCTACATCTTTTTCCATATAATTTGAATAAACACCTACCGACCTACCATGACCACTTCGAAAAGGTCCGCAAACACCTATAAATGAAGGGTTTAAGTTAAGGTAGGTTAATGGTAGGTCTATCTTCAACACCTACCATAGACCTACCCTTTTATTTATGGGCATTTGAGAGGTGTTATGGTAGGTTGGTAAGTCTTTTTTGAGAAAAACACTTATTTATTATTGTTATCGTAAAAAATCACGTCAAATCATAGTCGGAACATCGACGTTTAGGAAAAGAAGAAAATCAAGAATTATTAAACTAGAATTATAGATATTAAGAACCATAATTTACACACATTATTGTCGTAAATTCCTAATAACCGCTACATTACACACTACATAGAGTGAAAAAGCAATCTATTTTTGCAAAAAAAGCAAAATAAATTTCGCCATGACGCAAAAAACTCGTATCTTTGCAACTCAAAATCAGAAGATTAACAAAGAATTATTGAAAAAAGATGACAAAAGCAGACATCATTGACGATATCGTTGCACGCACCGGAGTGCCTCGTAAGGAAGCCACTACCGTTGTTGAAGCATTCATGGAAAGTGTGAAAACATGCCTTCTTGAGAAGAAGGACAATGTATACCTTCGCGGTTTCGGTAGTTTTGTAGTTAAACACCGCGCTGAGAAGACAGCCCGTAACATTTCGAAGAACACCACGATTGTTATCGCCGCACACGACTTCCCAAGCTTCAAGCCCGCAAAGAGTTTTGTCGCCCACATGAAGGGTGAAGAGTAAGAAACCAAGAAACATATTTTTATTCAAAAAATTAATTATTATGCCAAACGGAAAAAAGAAAAAGGGCCACAAGATGGCTACTCACAAGCGTAAGAAGAGACTGAGAAAGAATCGTCATAAGAGCAAGTAGTTTTACTTGCTCTTATGATTAACAAGAAACAGCAGAAATGACCAGCGAAGTCGTAATTGACGTCCAACAGAACGAGATTTCGATTGCACTGCTGGAAGACAAAAATCTTGTTGAATACCAGACAGAACCGCGTTCGGCTTCGTTCTCCGTTGGAAACATCTATGTGGCCAAAGTCAAGAAAATAATGGCAGGACTCAATGCCAGTTTTGTTGATGTTGGCTCATCGCGTGATGCCTTTCTGCATTATCTTGATTTAGGAAATCAATTCAGCTCATACGAGAAGTATCTCAAACAGGTTGCAAGCGACAGAAAAAAACTCTATCCGTTTGCAAAAGCGCAGAAGCTACCTGATCTGAAGAAAGACGGATCAGTAGCAAACACCCTTCAGAAAGACCAAGAGGTGTTGGTTCAAATCGTAAAAGAACCCATCAACACCAAAGGTCCGAGACTAACAGCAGAATTAAGCTTTGCTGGAAGATATTTGGTACTTGTACCATTTGGTGACAAAGTCTCTGTGTCGTCAAAAATTAAAAGTAGCGAGGAAAGAGCACGACTCAAACAGCTCATTCAGAGCATCAAGCCACGAAACTTCGGAGTCATTGTCAGAACGGTGGCCGAAGGAAAGAGAGTGGCCGAACTCGATACCGAACTGAAGATATTACTGAAGCGTTGGGAGGAGGCCATCGCAAAAGTACAGAAGACGACAAAAAGACCACAACTCGTTTATGAAGAAGAGAGTCGTGTGGTTGCATTGCTCAGAGATCTTTTCAACCCTTCTTACGAGAACATCTACGTGAACGATGAGTCCGTATACCAAGAGATAAAGGACTACGTCACACTGATTGCTCCCGAGAAAGTTGGAATAGTAAAACTATACACAGGCAATGTTCCCATCTTCGACAACTTCAATGTTACAAGGCAAATAAAATCGAGCTTTGGTAAAACGGTGAACTATAAGCACGGTGCTTATTTAATTATTGAACATACCGAAGCGATGCATGTTGTCGACGTCAACAGTGGTACCAGAACTAAAGCAGAAAAAGGACAAGAAGGAAATGCGCTAGAAGTCAACCTAGGTGCTGCTGATGAATTAGCACGCCAGCTTAGACTTCGTGACATGGGTGGAATCATCATCGTCGACTTTATCGACATGAACCTTGCCGAAGACCGTCAGTTACTCTACGAACGGATGTGCAAGAACATGCAGAAAGACCGAGCAAGGCATAACATCTTGCCACTCAGCAAGTTTGGTCTCATGCAGATTACCCGTCAAAGAGTACGACCAGCAATGGACGTCAACGTAGACGAAGAATGTCCCACTTGCTTCGGTTCAGGAAAAATCAAGTCGTCAATACTGTTTACAGAACAACTCGAGCGAAAGATTCACAATCTTGTATGCAAGATCGGCATTAAGACCTTCTATCTTCATGTGCACCCCTACGTGGCTGCATACATCAATCAGGGCTTTGTCTCCCTGAAACGCAAATGGCAGTTGCACTACGGATTAGGAGTTCACATCATTCCCTCACAAAAGATGGGTTTTTTGCAATATGAATTCTATGATAGCAAGAAACAACTCATCGACATGAGAGAGGAGATTGAAACCAAATGAAAAAAGAGCCTTCGTATTAGTTTTCTAACGAAGGCTCTCTTTTTGTTAAATATGAGATTTGGTCAATCCATAACAATTGCTGATATCACCAAATCAACCGTCTTACTTTGAATAATCGCTATGATTCCTTCTTAAACAAAGTAGTAAAGGAATGAGGCAATACCCTCAAGTGCGGGCTTGCGTTGTCCCTCAATCTCAATCTTGAAGGCAATCTCAGCACGGCAGATACCGCGCAAATTAGCAATGTTGTGAAGAGTTGTTACCAATCGGATACGACTTCCCGTTATTACAGGCTGACCAAAGCGCATCTTGTCCATTCCGTAGTTCACAAGCATCTTTATGTTGTTCACCTCAATAATCTGATCCCACATGTAGGGGAGCAGTGACAACGTGAGATAGCCATGAGCAATGGTACTCTTGTACTGACTTTCACGCTTAGCCCTCTCAACATCCACATGAATCCATTGATGATCGAGTGTAGCGTCGGCAAACAGATTGATTCGTTCCTGTCCAACCTCTAACCATTCGGAACAACCTAGCTGCTCACCAAGATGAGAGGCAAATTCATCGTAAGAATTGATTACTAATTTTTCCATACTTTTTATTGAATATATAAAACTTGTTGATGTTCGTCCAAAACTTTCAAGATGAGTTCACCAAAGAGCGTATTCGCCCAAGCGAACCACTTCCGCGTATACTTTTCCGGATGGTCTTTATCGAAACTCTCGTGCATGAAACCAGTGCCGCCATCAGTATGTTGTAGCCAGTCAAGGCACTTTTTCATCTCTTTCTCATCTTGCGAGGTGAGCGCCCTCATAATAATACTCATGGGCCAGATATAACCAGGACCAATGTGTGGACCTCCAATCCCTTCGGCAGCACTACCACAGAAGAAATAGGGATTATCTTCGCTCAGTACGAATCGCCTTGTATTCTGATAAATCGTATCTTCAATATCTATATCAGCAATGTAAGGCAACGAGAGAAGACTTGGGATATTTGCATCGTCCATCATCAGCTGATTCCCAAAACCATCCACCTCGTAAGCGTATATACGACCGTATTTAGGATGATTCACAACACCATAGTCCTTTACGGCTTTTTCCACCTCATCTGCTAATTGGTTGCACGCTTGTGCAAAGCCGTCATCCATCTTGGCAATCTTCCGAAGTATGCTTACGGCAAACAGGTTTGAAGGAATCAAAAAAGGAAATGTACAGGCATCATCAGAAGGTCGGAACATCGATGCAATCAGTCCGCAAGGCTTCACTGGATGTCCGTAACCATCATTCTGTACGGTGTCGAGCGCACGTTCGGTTTTTCTCATGAAACGATAGCTGCCCTGCCCTTCTCGACGTTGCTGTTCACGAAATGTCCTCAAAATATTCTCTACGGCATCTTTCCAAACCGTTGTCCTTAGAAACGAATCGTCGCCAGTGATTTGCCAATAGTGGTAGGCAAGTCGTATCGGATAACAAAGCGAATCGATTTCGTATTTGCGCTCATGCAACTCTGGAATCATCTTCGTATAGTCGCTCTCCCACTCGCTCCCCGTGGGTCCATCATTAAACGCATTGGCGTATGGGTCGAGATTGATACACTTCAGTTGCCTTAATATCACGCCACGAATCAATGATTTCAGCTGAGGATCGTCATTGGCAAATATCACATAGGGCCACACCTGAGCACCTGAGTCACGAAGCCACATGGCATGAATATCGCCCGTATACACAAAGGTATCATCGTCGCCATTGTCAAGCTTACGGTAGTGTACGGTAGTGTCGAGCGTGTTTGGAAAGCAGTTTTCAAACATCCATGCAAGTTTAGGATAGTCTTTCAACGCCTTCTTCACCTCCCTTATTTTCCTTTCGATGACTTCCGAACGGAAAAGTCTCTGTTCTACGGGTGGGCGTTGACTAACAAGTTTGTCGGCCTTTTCTTCGCTCATCGCCGCATTGGCGAATAAGCATAAGGCCATAGTGAATAGCATCTTCTTCATGGGCGATCTCCTTTCTTCGTTCCGAACTTCGAGGGTTTTGGTCCCATCGTTATTTCCAAAACTCCGCCTTTTGCAATGTCGCTAAAATCGATGAACGATTGCGTGTATTTACGTCCATTCAACCTTATCGACTGAATATAAACGTTCTTCTTACTGTTGTTTAAAGTCTTGACAGTAAACGTTTTACCTTCTCCTACCTGAATGGATGCTTCATCAAACAACGGTGAACCAAACAAATAGCGGCCACCTGCTGGATCAACTTGATAAAATCCCAAAGCCGAGAGCACATACCACGCAGACATCTGCCCCACATCTTCGTTTCCGCAAAGACCGTCGATACCATCGTGATACATCGTTTCCATGATTTCGCGAACGTGCAATGCTGTTTTCCATTGCTGACCGACGTAGTTGTACAAATAAGGAATGTGGTGACTAGGTTCGTTGCCATGAGCATATTGTCCTATCAGACCTGTAATATCTGGCGGAGCATCCTCGCCTAAGTCGCCCTGAACGATAAAGAGCGAATCGAGTTTCTCGACGAATGCCTTTTCCGAACCAAACAATTCAATCAGTCCTTTAACATCGTGCGGTACAAGCCAGATGTATTGCCAAGCATTACCCTCGGTATAGTCCTTTATATGATTCATCTCAGCGGCAAAGGGATCAAAGTCATTCCTGAATGCACCGTCGGAAGAAACGGCGCGCATGAAGTGTGTTTGCTTGTCGAAATAGTTCTTATACGATTGGCCGAGTCTTTCAAACATCGGGTCGTCACTCACTTTCGAGGCACAGCCATAGGCGATGGCGTATTCGAGACCTTTGCCGACACTCTCATTCTCGTTGTCCAAATCAAAAGGAATATAACCATGTTTCACCAGCAATCCATGGGCTCGCTTATGACTTCCCACCGATTGTCGCATAGCCTCAATAGCTAGTTCTCTGTCACCCACGTTGAAACCCTTCAGCATCATATCAGCCAATACAATCGTAGCTGGACACCCGACCATGCAATTAGTCTCACATCCCATAAGATGCCACACGGGTAATGTACCCTGCTGCTGATAGATATGAAGCATTGTCTTCGCCAAGCTACTCTGCATTTCAGGATGTATGATAGTAGCCAACGGATGCCAGGCGCGGTAGGTATCCCATAGTGAGAAGGTGGTCAGATTCCATTGCCCTTCGTCGTTGTATATCTCATCGTCTGAACCACGATAGTCACCGTTCACGTCGCAGAAAACCGATGGCGCTACCATTGTGTGAAAGAGGCATGTGTAGAAAACACGTTTTTGCACATCGTCGGCGGTAGTGACTTTCACTTTCGAAAGCTGCTGCTCCCAAGCCTCGTCTGCCTGTTTGTACACATTATTAAAGTCCCAATCGGGTATTTCTACATTCAGATTCGTACGTGCATTCCTCACATTCACGGCCGAGAATCCCACTTTCACTAGTAGTGGTTCACCATCCTTCAACTCGCAACTGACCATTACCAGAGAGTCCCCGTTGAGTTTTTCCATTTTCACGGGATGCGAGAACGAAATGGCAAAATATAGCCTCTGATTGTTTGCCCAACCATTGGAATGACGCCAACCTTCCATCGATTGTCCGTCCGTTTGCATCAATCGACAACGGGTTACGCGATCCCAACCAGTCCCCCATTTCAGATCAATCAACACACGAGCTGTATCACCACTATTCTTAAAGGTATAACGATGAATGGCAGCACGTTTTGAAGCGGTCATCTCTGCAAAGATATCAGCATCTTTCTGCTTCATCTGCAGAGAGTAGTAGCCTGGACGGCAAACCTCGTCAGCATGACTAAACACAACTTCCCTCACATTCCGGTCGCTAACGGGCAAGAATCGAACATCGCCCAGATCACCGCATCCAGTACCACTCAGATGCGTGTGGGCAAAGCCTAGAAGCACCGAGTCGCTGGCATGATAGCCCGAACACCAATCCCATCCGCGCGTATGTTCTGTGGGGCCTACCTGAACGAAACCGAAAGGCACATTCGCTCCCATGAAAACATGTCCGTGACCGCCAGTTCCGATAGAAGGGTCAACATAGCTTGTCAGTTTTCCATCGCTTGCGCCCCAGCAAAACGTCGTCCACAACATTACGACGAGCGCAAAAATAGTCTTTATCTTTATCATGTGCACTTTATTTCAGGCTACAAAGATAATAAAAATTCTCATAACTTACAATCAATGTCAATTTTTTGAGATGAGATTACAAAAGTCATCATACATTTAGGTAGTTTCGGATGCTGACAATAATCAGGCATTTCCGAGCCGACAACTTCAACGCTTTCCACGTCAGAGTTCATGTTAAACCAGCACGAAAATCTCACAACTTTATCGAAAGAGCAAGACCAAGGTCCGTCTTCGACGAATGGTCAATGAGCTGATAACCCGTACCAATAGTGCTACGGTCGAAGTATTTCGTGGTGCCAAGCCTTGCCTGAAGCTTCAGCTTTTTCGTTATATCTGCCTTTATCAGGAACACGCTTCTTATACCTTCTCCGTAGAATACAGGCATATTGAACGAGTATAGCGTCCCTCGCTCATAGGTATAGACTCTGGAGTTGAAATCGTCTGTGTGGAAATAGCCAAACGAAAGACTCACATCGAAAATCTTGGGAAACGCGTATCGAGCATGTTGTGTTGCCATCCATCCGAAACTGGTCTCTTCGAAGTCGGAAAGTACGATGTCGCACTGAGTTTTCAACGTCAGCCCGTTAGAAGAATGTGCCACCGAGAACCGTCCGCGATGATCGTTCTTGTAGAGCAAACCTGTATCCGAAGAGTTATCCTTCTGACGCATCTTTAAACGGTAGCGTCCTGTTACCTCCCACTTATCGGTTGTGTATGCAAACGAAAACAGATTGTCCCATGCACGCGACGCAAGCGATGCCTGATACTTTGGCCAGGCAAAATAGGCGAAATCAGTATAAGCCGACCATCTCCACTTGCGCGATGGTTGCCAAGTCATGCCAACATAGACGCCGCTCTCGTCCTGGACACTATTTCCCTCACTAAAACTCTGCGCATAGATTGCATAGTATTTTTTCCCGTAGAAACGTTGTAATGCATTGATTGATAACTCGCTGTTCAATCTCAAATTCAAGGTGTTCAGCGTCGCTATGGCACCACAATCGCCCGTAGCGGTCTCGCCAGCGAACGATATCCACGATCCACTATACCCATAGTTCACACTTGCATTCCAAAAGTCTTTACCCGAGGGATAAAACTCACGATAAGGAGCATTAACGTTTGGACGCAACGAACGACTGAACGACGTGTAGAGCAATGAAGCCCCCACAACGAATCCTCCTCGCCGCCATCGTAAGTTCGTACCACCTGCAAACTGATGGGCATTGTTTTTTCGGTTCAACTCACTTGCCGTACGGTGATAGCCCGACTTCAACACGGTGGCTATTGTCTCATCGTCACTATTGAGCGTAGCATCTATCGCGCGATACGAGATAAAAGCACTGAGGTCTAGATGCTTTGCAATTTGTAATGTGGAAGCTGCCCCCTGTAGATAATAGCCCGACAGCGTAGAAGAATGTGGGCGAAACGTCACCTGATTCCTGCTTAGCGACGCGAATGCACCCGACTTACCGAGCAAGAAGTCGTTGTTCAAAACAAGTCCCATGCCGAAGTTTGCACGATATTTTCCCACTACGAGATTCTTTATGATACCCCTTTTCTTCATCATCACATAGAACGAATAAAAATCGTAACCCGCACCATTCTTATTCGCAAAGAACGGTTCGCCAGCATCTTGTGCCGCAACAACACCTGCCTTCAACAAATCACTGTATTTGAATTCGTATCTCAACTGATGCTTATAGGGATAGCCCAGATAGCCATTCTTGTCACCACGGCGTTCATACATTGGTATCGATGCTGTTGTCGTAATCGTATGACCACCATATTTCATCATGTGTGAAAGCGTTGGACTATTCTCCTTTTCCTCGCCCACATAGACGAAATATGAAAGCAATTGCCGTTTGTTATGGTCTATGCTTTCAATCATCGCAAGCTCGCCTAAGCTTCTCATCGGTGCATAATGATAAAGGTGTGCACAGAGATTCTCAATATCGATAGCATCCAGGAAGGGTAATTGTTGGAAATCCTCACGTGTGGCAGAATTGATGTCGAAGGGATTCTGTGAAAGCTCACACAACGTCTCATAGATACGTTCGTAACCTTCTTCCTCCACTTCTTCGATGTCACAATAGGCTTCAAGATATGGCTCCCATGGCTGTTGCGCACAAACATCAGCCAAACATGCCATCAATAGAAGAAAAAGCAAACCCCATCTAAGTTTTCTCATGATTTATCATTAAGGTGCATTAAGCTATCATATCTCCGACAAAATTACGAAAATTCCTTCAAACGACAAAACAAAACGGAAGAAATGTTTCTAGATGAGCCAAACACCCATACATTTTGTTGGCAAAGAGAATGAATAATCCAAGTCGAATAGAATCAGATAAATCCATGGGGTTGATATTTGTTTGGAGACGACATTTGCGCCTCGAGGGTATCGGCGATTATTTAAGAATCAGTTTCTTTCCGTTGACGATGTAAATGCCTGATGGAAGGTGTGAACGGAGCTGAGCAAGCGGAACTTGGCGCTTTACACACATTCCTTGCAGATTGAAGACATCGACGAAGCCATGTGAATGTCTGTCGTACGTGGTAGAGTCCACCAAAAGGCTCTCTATACCTGTGTAGGGATTCAGTTCCTCGTCAGTCAGTTCATAGGGCGTGAGATGGGCATAGACGTACTCAGCCCGCTGCTTCAACCAATTGCGAGCATTGACTGCTGCAGATGCGTAGTTGTTGCCATCGTTCCATTTCTTTTGGTTGTTCTCAAACGATGGACGCGCGTATTTGAAGTAGTCGCCGCAATAGTCGAGCAATTCGTCAAGGCCGTTTCTGATGAACTGCGTCCAAACTTTATAATACGCCCTGTCGAGTTGCTTGCTAACGTAGCGCAAATCCCTGACGAACTGTCGCGACTCCATCCACACGCGGTCGAAATAGTCGGCTTCCTGCTCGCTGATGCAGTAGTTGTAGTGTAGTTCGTAGCCAAAGGCCCAGTCGAGATCCCATACCGGCCCGAAAATATATTTGCTGTCTCCCTTTACATGCTCTTTGTAGAGGAAAGTGCTCTTGGGATGCATCAGTTCATAGTTCTCGATAAGGTCGCACACCATCAGATAGCGTGCCAACTGATCAATGTCGACAAGTTCGGCAATCTCTGCACCAGCCTTCAGTTGACGCATCACCTTGTTGAAGTCCGTCGTGATGTCGTTCATCGTGAGTGTGGTTGTCCCCTCGCTGAAGTCAGGCTCCTTGATCTGTACAGGTAAGTTGTAGGGGTTGCTCTTGAACTTATAGGGCTCATCGTAGTAGGTATCCAGCTCTAGCAAAGTAGCGTCCGACTCGTCCTCCAGATCGATGCTGTTATTGGAAAATCCTATTTTTTCGGTGAAGTTGTAGCTACCCCGATATTGTCCGTTGATATAGAGTTCCACGGGCACAATATGATTAGAGAAGGCTGTTCCCGCGAGATTTGCCACCTTCATTCCGATGGCATTCGTCATCATGGAGCCACTCAGCTTGTTGGCCAACAGCACCCAACTCTTCCCCTTTGTCAATCCAAAGGGCTTCACTTTCTCGTTGAACTTCAACCGGTAGGGATTCTTGTCCCATGGGTTAGTGCTCCAGCTGGTGTTGCCTCTTCCCTTGATGAGGACTGGCGTTGCCGACATTGAAGGGAACACCCCAGCCCCATCGATTGTGATCTCGGCTTCCAGGTAGTTTTCCTTGCTGCTTATCATCTGCCCATTCTGGGTGTTGATGCTCACCGTCGGCACGTTCGTCGAACCATCTGACAACCATTCAACCTGCACCGTATAGTCGTGTCCATAGGGTTCCATCGCATATACGTAGTCGCCCTGTTGGCCTTCGTCCTTCGGCTGCACCTTGGCCAAATCCAGCTCCGCCACGCAGAAATAGTTCTTGTACGAAGCCTCCCTTTGTATAATCCTGAGGTACGAACAAGCGCGTCCCAGATCGGCCGTAGGCGATGTAAACGAGGCTCCTGGCTGTGTTGGTAATCCGTCGGCGGTGGTATAGGACGCCACATGTCGCCATGAGTCACCATCATCGGAGGCCATCAACTCGATGACCCTGGGCATTCGGTTGGCATCGGAACGGGTGATGATAGACCATTGCACAGAGCGCAGAGGCTCATCCAGATGAATCTCGATATGAGGACAGCTGTCCTCGGGTAGTTTCTGGTAGATGCCTTCTCCCCATGTTGAGTGGAAGAATGTGGAGGGATTGTTGTCGATGGCTTTGTCGAGTCCCTCGTCGTAGTTGCTCGGTGCGTTGGTGGATAGTTGGTCGAGAGTGAGCATGAGCGGATAGACCGTCTCGTCGCTGCCCTGGGGTTTCGGATGCCGTCTGAGTATCCTCATGCCAGGCGAAGCTACCGTATAGATGACGTCGGTGTCGAAGCGTCGGCGACTCCTCTTGCTATATTGTTGCTCGTTGCCGATATAGGCAACTGCTTGCTCGTCGGACAACTGAAACGAAGGGGTGAGCCATTTCCCTATGCACCCCACTTTCAACGCGATGAGACGGTCGCTGATGTCAGCTTCCACATCGGTATAGACCTGATGGTTGTACTTGTTGTTCAGCTTGAACATGGTGAACTCTGGCAGAGACGACGGAGGTTCGCTCGATATTCTCTCGACCTCCTGAGCATCATAATAGACAATTGTGCCGTCGTTCCAGATAGCATTCCATCCATCGTTTTCGGCGTTTTCTATACGTGCCAAATCTTGTGGATACACGTCTACATCACCATTGCGAAGATACACGAATGTGGTGTCGTTGCTTGCAAGATGCAAACACCGGGCTTCCGATTCACTGCTCAGCAAGAGGAGTGACAACAACAACCAAACGATTCTCTTCATTCGTGGATTCTCTTTTTTCGGTCGGCAAAGGTAAGAAGATTTTCCTGATTGACCACAAGTTTTACGATTTTTTTGTACCTTTGCAAGCAATACAACTTGATATCTTCGAATGGGAATAAACGAACTCATCACACAACTGAACGATGCTCTATGGAGCTATCTGCTGATTGGCGTACTGGTTCTCTGCGGCTTGTGGTTTACTTGGAAGACCAAAGGCGTACAGTTCCGGATGGTGGGCGAAATGGTCAGGTTGCTCACGGATTCGGCCACTTCGGGCATTAACAAAGCAGACGAAACGAAGCATCGACACATCTCCTCGTTCCAGGCATTTGCCGTTTCGGTAGCGACAAGAGTGGGAACGGGCAACCTCGCTGGTGTGGCCACCGCCATTGCCATTGGCGGACCTGGAGCCGTGTTTTGGATGTGGCTCATCGCTTTGCTGGGTTCGGCAACGGCATTCGTGGAGTCTACGCTTGGCCAGCTGTTCAAGCAACGAAACAACGAATCGTTCGTCGGTGGACCAGCATACTACATTCAGAAAGGCCTGCATTGCAAATGGATGGCCTACCTCTTCGCCGTTCTGATCACCATCACGTTTGGACTTTCCTATAACAGCATCCAGAGCAACACCATCTGTGGAGCCATGCACGAGGCTTTCGGATGGAATCCGCTGGTCGTAGGCATCATTCTCTCGGTCGTGGCCCTCGTCATCGTGTTCGGAGGCATTCACCGCATCGCCAACGTCAGTGCCGTTCTGGTTCCGATCATGGCCATTGGCTATTTCATCCTGGCGTTGGCTATCGTGCTGATGAACATCGAGCATATCCCCCACGTGCTGAGTGTTATCTTCCGCGATGCCTTCGGGCTGGAACAAGGCGTCGGAGGCGCTCTGGGGGCAACCATCATGAACGGAGTGAAACGGGGTTTGTTCAGCAACGAAGCCGGTGAAGGAAGTGCACCAAACGTAGCAGCTACGGCAACTGTTAGCCATCCCGTGAAACAAGGACTCATTCAGGCTCTGGGTGTATTCACCGATACATTGCTCGTCTGCTCGTGCACGGCCTTTGTCATACTCATCAGCGGCCTCTACAATGTGCCCGAACTCAATGGCATAGCTCTCACACAGGCCGCTCTGGGTTCGGAGATTGGCTCGGTCGGACCGATATTCATTGCCGTCGCCATTCTCCTCTTTGCCTTCTCATCCATCATCGGCAACTATTACTACGGGGAGGCGAACATCCGCTTCATGACCTCGAATTCGACCGTCCTCACCGTCTATCGCATCTTCTCTGCTGGTGTTTTCGTCATGTTCGGAGCCCTTGCCAGCCTCGATGTGGTATGGAATCTGGGCGACCTCTGCATGGCTCTCCTAACCGCCTGCAATCTCGTAGCCATCATCAAGCTGGGGAAATACGTTTTCCGACTTCTCGACGACTACAGAACACAAAAGAGTAACAACATCAAGGAACCCGTATTCAGACGCAAACAGCTGCCCGAAATAGAGAAAGACATCGACTGCTGGGAATAAGAAACGAAGCACCAAAGATTTCATCCCACAGTTTACTGAATACCGAGAAAAAGAAGAGAGTCATGTCTCCCGACGTGGCTCTCTGTCATGCTTCGTTAAGCATTCAAATTATAATAACCTAAGAAATGTATATATGGTTTGACATATATCTTCTCGAAAGAGGTGCTGATGCTCGCGCTGTTTCCAAATTGTTTGCGCAGAGCATGAGGTTAGCCCTCGAAGGGACTTCCCAATAACCTACAATTCCTTTCACTAAGGTTAATAAAAATATCAGGCATCACCACCTTTGCTATAACATTTGTAGCGAGAATCATGACACCTGACATTTATGTTTTATATTTGGCCGTAACTCTCTAGAGCACAGTCAAATATAGAAGGTTTACAGCTCGTAGTAGAACTTGGTGATGGTCAGACCATTGTTACTTACGAACAAGAGGTCCTTACCGTCGCCACCCTTCTTACACTCGTTGGCCATTGCCTGAGTGAATTCGAATGTGAACTTGTCGCCAGCATGAACCGGAGTGTCCTCTACGTAATTGGTGCTCCACCAACCATTGGTTACGCGAATGGTAGTGCCTTCACCATTCACTTCCTTAATGTCGAGGCACATCTTCTTGCCAACCATCCAGTCGTAGGTTTCGTCGCTAAGAGTCGGGAGCTTACCTTCGCTGTCGCTGAAGCGGAGAGATGAACCATCCCAGCCGTTACAAGACTGTTCGCCTTGCCAGATAATGGTTTCCAGAACAGGAAGCGCATGTGTCATCTGGGTAACAGTAACAGGATACTGCTTTTCAACGATTTCGCCATTGGCGTTAAGCATCTTGATGTAGACGGTGTTGGCACCCATCTCACGCATAATCAGGTCGGCATAGTTGGCCTTGATGGTCTGCTTGCCATTAGAAATCTGAGCTGTACCAGGAGTGTGGACGGTAACCTTTACAAGGTTGTCACCATTCTCCTGAACAAGTGTAGCATCAATCTGATCACCTGTGAAGTTTCCAGCTGTGTTTTCGGTGAAGTCCTCTGTTGGATCACAAGCCATGAATGCAAGAGAGAACATAACAGCCAAAGAATATACTATTTTTTTCATAATTTTTACCTATTAAGAATTAATAACCTGCGAACTGATTAGCTGCATCGTCCTCCCAACCAGCATTCTGCTTGTAAGTGCCACCAGAAAGGTCGATCTGAGACTTAGGAATACGATAGAAGCCCTTAGTCTTGTTATAACGATCAGCATAGTTGCTGAAGTCCATAGAAACCTTCTGACCCTGGTTGTACATCACCTGTCCATTCTGCTTAGAAAGAGCGTCGGCTGCGATGCCCCAACGACGGAGGTCGTCCCAGCGGCTACCCTCGAATGCCAACTCCCAACGACGCTCGTTGCGGAGAGCCTCGTCAGAATAGCTAACCGGAGGCAAACCAACACGTGCACGAACGCGGTTCAAGCTATTGGCATCCTGCGTCAATTCAGAGTACATCAAGAGAACGTCAGCAAAACGGAAGACTGTCAAAGGAGTACAGTTAGAAGCCTGATAGTTACCATTGCCGTCAGAACCCATAGCGTCGATAGACCAAGAATACTTGGTTCCGCCTGATGAACGAACAGACGTAATCTTCTTCTGGTGATACATGGTCAACTCTACAGCATCAGAGAATGTGCCAGGATCGAGAGCCGTCTTGCTCATATCAAGGATAGAAGCATCACGACGTGGATCGTCTGGCTCAATTCTCTTCCAGTCGTTAACAAGGTTCGTGGCTACTGTGCCGCAACCCCAACCTGTGCCGAACGGATAAATAGAAGTAGGTGTGCCAACGTGGTAACGGTCGTCGTCCTGGTTGTTACCATCGCAACGAATGCCGAAGAACAAACCGTACTGGTTGGTCAGGTGAAGCTGATTAGACCATGCCGACTGATACTGGAAGTTGATGGCGAGGAGTACCTCCTTGTTGCCTTCCTGATAGCAGGTGCCTGCGTCGATCATATCTGTTACATAATCGTAATCCTTTGCGGTCCACTGATTTGAGTAAGACCAAAGCGAACGATAGTCAGAGAGCAGATCGTGGCCAGAGTTGTCGATACAATCCTTCAAAGCGGCAGTCACATAGCCCTTGTCGATAGCAGAGCCATCGGTCTTAGGCCAGCTCGACTCGCCATAGAAACCGGTATAGAAGAGGAATGCGCGACCCAGGAATGCCTCAGCAGCCCAACGGGTGACCTTGCCGAAAGGAAGCTTCTGCCAGCCATCATATTTGTAAGACGGCATGATAGATGTTGCCTCGTAGATATCGTCGGCAATGTGCTTGAAAATCTCCTTACCCTCTACTTGTGCAGGAGCAACCTGAGCCTCTGCCACTGTCTCGGGAGCCTTCTCAATGAACGGGACATTGTTGAATGCCAGCACGAGGTTGTAATAGCTGTATGCACGCATGAAGAGGAGCTCACCCTTTGTCTGGTTGCGGGTTTCCTCATCAGCGATATTGTCAATCACACCCAAAGCGGCATTTGCGCGGGCGATGGTCTCGTATGCATAGGTCCAGAGGTCCTGCATCTGGTTGGTCTGAGCGTACATCAGTTTGTCGAGTGCCTGCCACCAAGGGTCACCAAGGCCGGCACCACCAAACATATCGTCGGACATGATATTTGCTACAGAGAAGTACTGTTCGAGGTTGTTACCCTGGAACGGACCGTAGAAACATGACTTGTAAACGGCAGCAACCATCTTGTCAACGTCCTCATTGGTCGATGGGAAGTTAGTGCTGTTCTTACCTGTGTAGTCTTGTGAGTCGAGGAAGTCCTCGCAAGAGGTGAAGGCAAGAATTACTGCAGCTGCCAATAAAAATATTTTTTTCATAATTTCTGTTTTTTGCTAGAATGTGATATTAGAACTTAATGTTTACACCAACCAAGTAGGTACGTGGAGCAGGATATACACCTGTATCGATACCTGCAGACCAAGCACTACCTGAACCACCATCAGAACCAACTTCAGGATCCATACCCGTGTAGCTGGTGAATGTGTAAAGGTTGTTGACTGCAACATATAAACGGAGCTGCTGTAACGGACAAGACTTCCAGAGATTCTTGAAGTCGTAGCCGAGAGTAATGTTAGCAATACGGAAGTAGTCGGCATCCTCAAGCATTGCCGACGACATGTTCTTCCAGTTTGGAGTGTCGAAGCCGTCGAAGATGGGGAGCTTGTCGCTTGTGCCTTCACCCTTCCACGAACCGTATACAATCTTCTTTGTCAGGTTCTGCTCAAGGAAGTCCTGATTGGCCCAAGTGCGAAGAATCTGATGACCGAATGCGCCGTTGCCTGTGATAGAGAAGTCAAAGCCTTTGTAAGCAAGGTTGATATTAGCACCCAAGGTGACGTCTGGATGAGGATCGCCGATGAACGTACGGTCGTTGTCGTCGATAGCACCATCACCGTTGGAATCAACATAAATCAGGTCGCCAGGACGCAGCTTGTCGTTGCCACCATGAACCTTGTCTTGATACTTCTGCGAGAATTCTGCAATCTGGTCGCCATTCTGGAATACGCCAGAAGTCTTATAGCCATAGAAGAAACCAATAGGCTGGCCGACCTGTGCACGATAGACCTCGCCCTCGAGCTGATGCCATACTGCACCAGGACCATGGATGATACCTTCAGCATTGGCAAGCTTGGTAACCTCATTCTTATTGGATGCAAAGTTCAGGCTGGCACCGTAACGGAGGCCGTTGGCAAGC
This sequence comes from Prevotella sp., assembly GCA_024681705.1. GTDB lineage: Bacteria > Bacteroidota > Bacteroidia > Bacteroidales > Bacteroidaceae > Prevotella. The sequence continues at coordinate 3,147 of JAILAI010000168.1, read as the reverse complement.
TGATCGTTCCAGCTAAGACCGATTTCAATACCAGTGTTCTTCACGTCACCACCATTGATATAAGGAGCGCCTATACCATAAACGCCGAGGATTGGAGCGCGAACGAGCCAGTCCTTCGTAGACTTCTCGTACCAGTCGAATGCCAGACCGAGGCGGCTTCCCAGGAAGCGTGCATCGATACCGAGGTCAATCTGCTCAGAGGTCTCCCAAGTGAGGTCGGGATTACCAAGAACGTTGAACGAACCACCCGTTGTAGCCTCCTCATGGTTACCAACACCGAAGAAGTAGCTGTTGGAGGTGTCGAAACCTACCTGAGTCAGGTACTGGAAGTTAGGAATGTTACAGTTACCGTTCTGACCCCAAGAGGCGCGGAACTTCAGGAAGTCCATCCAAGAGTGAACACTCTCCATGAACGACTCGTTGGTAACAACCCAACCTACAGATGCCGAGGGGAAGTAACCCCAACGATGGCCGCTGGCGAAGTTTGACGAACCGTCAGCACGCAGGGTAGCCTGCAACATGTACTTCTCAGCGTAGTTGTAGCTTACACGACCGAAGAATGAAGCGAGCGAGTTGTCGCCGGTGGGAGTACCACCAACGGAAACGTCGGCCAACTTCTTGATCTGAGCGTTGCCCACAAAAGCGTGATCCCAGCTGTCACCGAAGAGGAGGTTGTTGCCGGATGCATTGAGGTTCTCGCCATAAGTGTTCTTCTCCATTGACTGACCAATCACAGCGTTGAAGTTGTGCTTGTCGATGTCGAAGGTGTAGGTCAGAGTGTTCTCCCAAGAGATTCTTGACCACTGGTTGAGCGACTGAGAGGCATTGTCCTGGTCGGCTACATTGGTTCCCGAAGCATGCACTCTTGTCATTGCACGATAAGAGCCGAAGCCGAAACGATAGCCAAACTGTGACCTGAAGACCAGATTCTTGATAGGCTGAATCTCCAGATATGCTGTTGCGTTGACATTCCAGTTGTTGCTTTCGTTCAAGCCCTGACTGGTGGTGGCTGCGATGGCCATCGGGTTGACGGCAGAACCGAGGGTCCAACCATTGGCGGCCATCTCTGCGTTGGTATAGTAGTTGCCGTTCTCGTCGTAGACAGGAAGCAGCGGGTTGGCGTTCATAAGGTCGTGAACGTTGTTCCAGTACATGCTGCTCTGCGAGATACCGCGACGGCTCCTACGGTTGATATTGATGTTCTCACCAATAGTGATGATATCGAAATCCTTTAGCTTGGAGCGGAGCACTGCGTGAGATGAGTTCAGACGGATGTTGTAGCGGTCGAACTTCGACTGAGTCTCGCCACCGAGGATACCGTCCTGCTTGGTGTAGGCAAAGCCCATGTTGAACTTTGACACATCGTTACCACCAGCCAAGCTGATGGAATGGTTGGTAGTCATTGCGCCTTTGTGATAAGATTCGTCGAACCAGTCGGTACCTTCCCAGCCGTTCTGAAGCTTCTGGTAGATATCGGCAGGAAGCTTGGCCTCCCACTCGGGAACAGCTGCGCCACCGTTGAACTCACGGAGCTTGCGGCTATACACATATTCCTGAGCGTTGAGAGCGTCAGGAGCCTTGGCCAGATACTGTTGTCCGTAGTAACCATCGTAGTTGATCTGAACCTTACCCGTCTTACCCTGACGAGTAGTAACGAGAATCACACCATTGGCAGCACGAGCACCGTAGATAGCAGACGATGCAGCATCCTTCAACACATCGATACTCTCGATGTCAGAAGGGTTAAGGTCATTGAGACTACCACCGGCAACACCATCGATAACGTACAATGGATCGGAATTACCAGTAGTACCGATACCACGGATGTTGACCTTGAAGCCTTCACCTGCCTGACCACTGTTCTGAAGAATCATCACACCAGGAGTCTGGCCCTGCAAAGCAGTGAAAGCATCTGTCGTAGAGAGCTTGGCGATGTCCTCACCCTTTACCTGCACAGTTGAACCGGTAACCAGCTTCTTCTTCTGGACACCGTAACCAATCACCACCACTTCATCAAGGTTGGTGTTGTCTTCTTCGAGAGTTACGTCAATCTGAGTGCTGTTGCCTACTCTGACTTCCTTGGTCTGAAAGCCGATGTAGCTGATAACAAGCGTAGCATTCGAACCGACATTGAGAGAATAGTTACCATTCAGATCGGTAACCGTACCATTATTAGTACCCTTCTCCAAGACGCTGGCTCCAATCACCGGACCCATGGCATCTACAACAGTACCTGTCACTCTTCTGCCCTGCTGGACCGATTGAGCGGTGTTCACAGCAGAGTCAGCCATTGCCTGAGGTGACCAGAACAATCCTGCGATTGTACAGGCACCTACTAGCAGCGCTGTCTTTCTAATTTTTTTGTTCATTCTTAAGGTTTTTCTATAATAATTAGGTTGTAATGAATACGAAAAGCTTCTTGATCGGAATACAAAAGCTTCCTTGAAGCCCACAAGCCAAGCTCGCCTGAAGGGCTTACGGTTGCGTGTTAAGAGGTATTATTCTGATTCATAGTTTGATCGCATTTAAGTTAATATGAGAAATTATTGAATCTGTATTTTCAGATTTGCACGCAAAGAAGGCAACCGAGCCATTGCCCTGAACCTTCGCACTGGTAACACCTGGCATCATCCCACAAGCCACATCATTCACCATCCCGTCTACTTTGCTCTGGGCAATCGCTCCCAGACAAGGCAAACAGAACAGGAACAAAAACACAAATGGCTTTTGTAGAATCTTAAAAATTACCATACATACTACTGTTAAACAATGAATAATGATATGAAATTAGGTGTTTATACTACACTATGCAAGACATTCTATTCTTCGCTTTTTGTCGCCACAAATGTATAGATTTTCCCACAACACCCCCTCTCGAAATGTTTCATATTCATTAAGTGATGTAACATTAGCCCTAATGTATCCAATATTTTATTATAATGATACAAACAAAACTCCTCATTTTTGCATTTTTGAGGCGTTTTTGGGCCACAAAAGCATTAAGATTTGATAAAAGTACATAGAAAAATGCTAAAAAACACACGTGAAAACAATCGGTCAAGGACTTTGCAGAACCAAAAATACCTTCTCGTTTTAACTGAAATGCATTTTTTTGACAATAATATCCATACGAAATCTACCTTCTCA
>JAILAI010000163.1 GCA_024681705.1 Prevotella sp. | reverse complement strand
GGCGTCACCTTCGCCGACGTCAACTCGCTCGCCGCCAAGGCTGCGCTCGACCAGAAGGCGGAAGAAGATGCGGGACAGCAGGTGGAACCGTAAGGGGAGCCCTCCCCCGACCCCTCCCCGAAGGAGGGGCCACCGAGGGGCGGAATACCCACCTAACTTCATTCAAGAAAGGAGCAAACCTATGTCCAAAAGAGAAATCTGGAAGTTCATCATCCAAACCTTGATGGCAATCCTCACCGCCATCGCCACCTCGCTCGGCGTGACTAGTTGCATGGTGTAGAAAGCTTTAGCGCCTGCCTGACCCCACCCCTGCCCCTCCCCTGCAAGCAGGGGCGGGGAGTAAGGATAGTATGATTTCCCCAATGGATAGGGCAGGCAGGAAAGAAGCTGAAATGTAGCATCAAGGCGGGAAATCTCGGTGAAATGATTAAAATGCGGGAAATCTCGTTGAAATGATTAAAATGCGGGAAATCTCGTCGAAATGATTAAAATGCGGGAAATCTTCTTGATAATAAAAGCGGTAATCCCGTTGAAAAACTCTAACCAAAACTGGCGCTTTTGATGATGAAACGCGCCAGTTTTCACCCCTCAAAACCGTCGGTTTTCATCACCAAAATTACGGTTTTGTTTCGAAACCGAATTTTTGAGTATAGATTTCTCGTTTGTTTCGAGGTTGGCAAAAGGGTTGGTCTGATGAGTGGTTTTGAGCAGAAAAGATGGTTTTACTCAACTTTCTGAAGTAGTGAAGAAGCTGAATACATGCAAATAGAAGTAATGGCTTAACTTCTGTCCGAAAGGACGAGCGATAACTACTTAACTTCCCAACTACCAAGAAGTAAAGCAAATGCGATACTTGAATTAAGGTAATAGGCAGGTGGTCAAGGCGGTCAAGGCGGTCGGACGGAGACATCAGTGTTCTATTATAAAGAATGGGCGAGAGACCGCCTGATGTGGTAGATCTGTCGCCCATCCTATGGATATAGTGGAGATGTGGAGGTTGTGGAGGTTATGATGCTATTTCACCTCTTCCCATCGCAGCACGGCACCATTGCGGCGGGCTGGATCGGCTCCGGCGAAGTCCATGCTATAGGGGCTGCCGGTGGTGGGACTCTTGCCGATGTAGCGGTGCGTACGCGTGGACATCAGCATGAACTCGTGGTTCAGGTAGTCTTGCCATAGGAACTCTTCGGCCTGAGAGGCGTCGGTGGTGAGGCGGACATCACCAGGAAGACCCATGCCCGAGACGAAGACATAGCGGCCGTCGGCGCATTGCAATGCCACCCTGCCCTGACCTCGGTCGATGAGACGGAAGCGCGTGAGCTGTTCGTTGCGGCCGTTGGCGGCTCTGGCATCGAGGTCGTAGACAAGTCCGTGGGGCTGTGCCATCATCAGTTTGTCGGTGGCCAGGTTGACGATGCGGAAGGTCTTGTCGTAGGGGATGTTGCCCGAGCGGTCGGCCTGCGGTTCTTCAACGGTGAAGTTGTCAAACTCGGCATAGCCACCCTGACGCCCGTTCTTGTTGAAGGCGAAGAGGGCATGGCGCGAACCCTGGAAGGTGATGAGCTGATAGCTGAGCGGCATGGTGCGGCCCATGGCGGTGAAGTGCTGTCCGTCGAGCGAATAATAATAGGTGGCGCGGTCGTGGTCGTAGTCGCCAACCATGCGCAGCCATATCTTGTCGCGCAACTGAGTGCTGGAGAGCTGCTGGTCGATGGTGTCGTTGGTGGCTTGTTCGAAGCATCGGAGCGTGGTCTGCCGCCCGTCTTTCACGATGCCTATCCACGAACAGGGCACGTTGATGTTGCCGAGTCCGGCCACGTCGCCGTCCTTCATCCCTTTGGTGTAGAGCTCGACGGTGGTGATGGACGTTGGACCAATGACACGTTGGGTAAGGGTGTTGCGGGCCCACATGAGCTGTTCGGCGGGCATGGCGTTGATGCGCAGACGGCCTTTCTTCAGGCTCCACATGCGCTCGTCGGGGTTGTGGTTCCATTGCCACACACGACCCAGCTGCTTGCCGTTGAAGTTCTCTGAGCGCTCGTAGGGGGCGTGGGGCTTCACGTCGGTGGCGATGTTGGGCTTGAACCAGGTGCGCGGTGCACGACCGAGGTTACCCTCGAGACCGAGCATGGGCCATCCGTCGACCCACGTCATGGGAGCCAGCGTAACGGTGCGGCCGATGGAATGGAAGTCCATCATGAGCAGGGCCCACCACTGACCGTTCTGGTCCTCGACGATGCCTCCCTGATGGATGTTGGTGCAGGCGGTGGCGTCCTTGTCGATTTCGGGAATGCCGAATGCCGTGCCGTCGTGGCCGATGCGATATTGCTCGCCGCGGGGTACCTGCGTGAGCGATGCGGCATGATAGCCGAAGGTCTCGTCGGCGGTGATGACGCGCGTCTCGTAGGGTCCCCAGATGCTCTTCGAACGCGAGCAGAGGGTGCGTCCGTTGGGCAGATAGTCGGTGGAGATGAGGTAGTACATGCCGTCTTTCTTATACATGTGATGGCCCTCGCCGACGGCTGAGCCCTCGGGGATGATGACGCGCTCGGTCTCTTCCTTCGGTCCGCTCATGTCGGGCTTCAGCTCCGTGCAACGCACCTCGCCGTAGCCGTGGATGGCGTAGATTTTGCCATCGTCGTCGAAGAGCACGCTCAGGTCGTAGATGCGGCCTTCCATGTTGTGGTGCTCCCAGGGACCGGCCACGTTCTTGCTGGTGTAGCATTGCAGGCCCTTGCCGTTGACGTTGGAGAAGACGTAGAACTGCCCATTGGCATAGCGGATGCACGGTGCCCAGATGCCCTGTCCGTAGATTTCCTTGTGGTTCTTCAGGGCGAAGGCGTCGTCGTCGAAGTCGAAGCGGTCGAAGCAGTAGCCGGCATTCTCCCAGTTGACGAGGTCCTTGGAATGCAGGATGACCAATCCGGGCACGCTATGCATGGTTGTTCCGGCCAGATAGTAGTCGTCGCCCACGCGTAGGATGTCGGGGTCGGAGAACTCGTCGTAGAAGAGCGGGTTGGTGAACGTTCCGTTGCCGTTGTCGGCCGTCCACGACGTAGTCTGTGACTTTGCGCCGAGCGCGCACATCACCATAAATACGAATAGCAGTCTCTTTTTCATAAGCTAAATACCTTTTCTTGATTTGTTTTCAGTTGCAAAAGTAAGAAAAAAAACCTGACGCCCCTAATAAGTGTAAGAACTTTCCACAAAAAATCGTTGCATTATGGCGCTTTTGAACATGCAAAAAGGTGCGAAAACGTCCCTTTTGACCAAAAGAAAGGCTGATTTAACATTTTTTTATCGCAAAAAACGGATGATTTCGGAGAAAAAGTTTTTCGATACAATAAAAATTACTAATTTTGCCGACGCAAACTGTATTGAATAACTAATAAACGTTTTATATCTACTAATTCAAATTAATTACTATGGACCAAAAAATCAAACGATTTTCTGTGGTCATAGCATTCTGCATGCTATGGCTGGTAGGCTTTGCACAGAAGGCTGTCACGGGTAACGTGAAAGATGCTTCTGGCGAACCCTTGATTGGTGTCAGCGTGATGGTGAAAGGCACTTCTACGGGAGTGATGACCGACATGGACGGTAACTTCAACCTTCCGTCGGTATCATCGTCAGCTCAGCTGTCGTTCTCTTACGTGGGCTTCAAGACGAAGACCGTGAGCGTAGGCAACTCGTCGAAGTTCAACATCGTGCTCGAGGAAGACAACACGACGCTCGAGGACGTGGTGGTGATTGGTTACGG
>JAILAI010000157.1 GCA_024681705.1 Prevotella sp. | reverse complement strand
GTCAGGGGTGGCGAAGCGCGAGGAGGGAGCGATGAGGGGAGCGCAGCGACGGGGGAAGAGACAAATAAGGTTCGACCTTTCCTAAATGTTTAATTTATAATAGGTTATATCATTATTCTTCTCTACCACCCCTAACCCCTCCTCCTAGGAGGAGGGGACTACTGGCAGCGTCTTTTCATCCATTATTTCATTTTGACACACCCGCCATACTGCGGGTTAAGGCTATTGAGACCACCCCCTCGGGAGGGGTTGGGGGTGGGTTCTCAGTTTCGCGTCATCTGTTGAGCACCTTGTTCACGAGCTTCGTGACGTCGGAGATGTCGACCTTGTTATCGTTGTTCAAGTCGTAGCTGGCGGTGTCGCCGATGGTAATCACCCACACGGCGGGATCGCGGAAGGTAAAGCTGAGGCCAGGTGTCATGCCATCGTTGTTGACGTTGTAGTCCGACTCGTAGAGCGCATAACGCGTAAAGCCTGCTGATGCGCCTGCAGAACCGGTAACAAGTGTGAACTTGTCCGTAACGTCCACGCCGTTGCGGAGCACGGAGAACGAACTGCCATCTTCCACATCGATATAGATGTAAGCGTTTGGAGCATAGATAGAATTGTATGTCGGGAAATCAACATAGAGCGGAGTGCCTACGGCATCGGGAGAGAAATATCTCTCATCGCCATCTGCGGGGAAGTCAAACTCAACCTCGACATTCCAGGTCGTTGTTCCTCCCTTGCGGATGAAGGTCTGGCGGTGGCTGACGTCACGCGAGATGTCCCACGTCTGGTCTACCTCTACGTTAGTTTCGTAGATCAGGTACCCATCGGGGTCAAAATTACTATACTGATAAGTAACATCCTCGCCATTGCACAGCACGCGCACGGGATAATATTGATAATTGGCATCTTTGAAGGGCACCTTCAGACAGATGGAACTCGTGTTCTCGCGGTCGGAATCGTCGAAGAAACGCTCAACATACTTGGCGATTTCGCCTGTTTCCGCATTCTTGAAGTACTCAGAAGCGGTAGAGCCATCGGTATAGTTGCGTTCATAGACAATCTCCATCTGGTCAAGGTTGCTGACGCGGAGCGTCTTCATTTGTTCGTCGATGCTCCTATACACAATCTCCCACACGGCAGCATCACGGATGTCGAAGCCGAATTGCGAGACGGTGTTGCCGCCTTCGAAGTCGGCATCGTTGATATCCAAATCGTAGTACTTATAGCCGCTCGCTGCCTTCTCTTCGAAAAGTGCTGTGACGTCGACACCATTACGCTTGATAGTTACCCCTTCGCCTGCATTGGCATAAACCATCATGTCAATATACGAGTTGTATTCACTGTTGAATGGAGGCAGGTAGATAGTTGCGGGACCGTCGTTGCGGAAGATACTGAAAACAGGTCCATTATGCAAGATTTCACGACCAAAATCCACAAGAGGCTCTCTTGAGCCACCCTTGACGACGATGGTCTGCTGGTGGTCGGTGTTGTACGAGATGTTCCAGCTGCAATTCGTCAGCTCGCTTACTGGCACCTCGTAGCAGAGGCGGAAGCCGTCGCCGTCGTTCACCATATCGTTGAACTGATAGCTTACGTCCTGCCCGTTCACCAGCACGCGCACGGGCTTGCTCTCGTTTTGGTCCTCGGCATACACCTTCAGGGTTACCTTACTGACTTGAGTGTCATCGATGACCAGGTCGTTGAGGTTGCCCACATAGGTGGCTGTCTCCGTAGTGCCATCTTTCAAAGTACGCTCCACTATCACGTCCGCCTCCGTCGCGTTGTGGATTGTCCATGTCGGGTTGGCGTTGGGAGCAGCGTCGATGAGCAGGGTGTAGGTATGGTTCTTGCGCTCGAGGTCGAGGCGGGCATTGCCAGTTTCTGTGTCGTAGACCAGCTGGCTCGTGATGTCCGTACCGTCGCAGAAGACATGGATGGTTTCTCCTTCTACGGGATTGAACCACAAGAGTTGATAGTAACCCATGCCTGCTGCTTCCGACTCAGCTTCGGTGAAATACTTCAGATTGAAGGACATGCTTCCCTCGCCAATGACTTGGTCGGTAAGAGTGCCATCGACGTCTTCCTTCTCAAAGAGCACTTCCGTACGTCCGCCCTGACGGACAAAGTTGAGCGTGGCTCCCGTCTCTACGGCAGTCTCCTCTGGGCCCATGACGATGTTGACGACGTAGTCGCCAGCACCGAAATTCTGGTAGTCGCCACGGATATCGAATGTATAGGTGTTGGTAGAGGCATCGTATGTGACATAGGATCCATTCGAATAGCCCTCGGAGACCATATCTTCCCAAGACAATTCATCTTCACTTATGTGTCCTAACAAGAGGGTTTTCAGTTTCTGTCCCGCAACAGGCGTAATCTCAATGATGAATCCCCAACAACCTTCATCTAAGGAGTCATCCCCGCGAGGATCCACGTCGGGCGCAGTCACATTGGTGACGGTCTGGGTACAACTAACGGGTCCATTGCCAGTCATCACCCATGTGTAGTAACCATCACGGCCGGATAATAGCAAACCGCTTTGTTCATAATCGTCGAGATACTGAGACCACTCATCCGAAGGAAGACCGATTGCACCTTTGAACGTCACTTGTCCTTCACCCGAACGCATAATCATAATCTGTGGCTGGTGGGTTTCGTAGGTCTGCTGCGGCGCCTGCCAGGTGAGATCCACCTCGGCCGTCGCTGCCGCAGGCACGGTGATGGTGGCTGTGGCTTCGCCGTTGGCCTTCGTCATCGACACCGTGCTTCCATTCAGACGAAGTACGTTCGGCGTGTACTGGTCATAGGGGATGGTGAGCTTCAGCTGGCTGCCCTGTGCACAGGTCACCGTCGGCGCGTAGGCAGTGATGACGCCTGTCGATGTC
>JAILAI010000147.1 GCA_024681705.1 Prevotella sp. | reverse complement strand
TTTTCGGCCATAAAATCCCAAGAATGTAAAAATATCACGCAACATTCAGATTCTCACGGGATTTTCCTGCGATGAGGTCCGTATGGAATGTTAACATGTGTAAAACCCCTCCCTCGAAAAGCTATTTTTTCAGTGGGCTCTTTACAGGGGAGGGGCAGGGGTGGGGTTGATTACCCGACCAAGAGGAAGCTTCGCTTTAAGTGAAGAGTGAAGAGTGAAGAGTGAAGAGTGAAGAATCCTTTGGATTTAAAACTATGAATTATGCACTATGAACTATGAACTAAATCAACACTCATCACTCGAACTTATTTTTTAGCGGACACCAATAATCTTCAATAAATCAAGCCTTTGAATCATGTTCTTCCATACAGATTCGTGAAGAAAAACGGCTTTTCCTTCGTCGTTTTGCACGTTTATTCGTACATTTGCACCATCATGACAAAGGATTATCCCGACAAGATGTCGCGCGAGGAGGCCCGTTTGTTCCGTGATGATGTGATGAACATCGTTGCGCAGATTCCACGTGGCAAGGTGACAACCTACGGCAACATTGCCGCTCTTGCCGGATGGCCCAGTCATTCGCGCATGGTGGGACGCACCCTGCGCTACACACCTGGAGCCGAAGCTCTGCCTTGTCACAGGGTTGTCAACATCGAAGGCCGGACGGCTCCTGGATGGGCTTTCCAAAGAATGCTTCTGGAAAAGGAAGGCGTCACTTTCAAGGCCAATGGTCATGTAGACATGAAAAGGCACCTGTGGGAACCAGAATGAAAAAGTTCAGTGTGCTACGCCATTTACGAAGCACACTGAACGAGAAGTCAAACCCCGAGTCTGAGGTTATCGACCTACAACAATCTTCTTTCCATTCTTTACATACACGCCCTTCGTCGGAGTGAGCACGCGCTGACCCGAGAGGTTGTAACAAGGGGCGTCGCCCTGCATCGTAGCATCGCTACTCAGCTCACTGATGGCGTTGACGTTGCCGTCGAGATAGTCGGGAAGATAGTAGCCCAGATGAGGCGGCTGGTTATAACCCACGTTCTGCCAGGCTACACCCATGCGGTAGGTATGGTCGTGCATCAGGCAGGGAACCCGATAATCCGAAGGAATATTCGACGAGAAGATGGCAATCTGTTCCGGAGAAGAATAGCTCCACAAGATGACTTCCTCGCGCCAGTCGCCAAGAATGTCGGCCTGAAGACACGGTGTGGCCTTCGTGGTGTTGCACGATTGCCAATCGCCCAACTGGCTGATGTTAAGAAGCGTATTGATGCTCGACGAGTTACCATTCTGCTTGAACTTGGTGATCATGGGAGCGCTCTTGAACGTTGTCTTGCTATCGTAGCAGCCATCGAAGAGTTCATCCAGCTCATCGCCATCCCAATAGATGCGGAAATTCATGGCGGGTTTCTTCGAACCGACCGCCTCACCAGTGATTATATTGTAAGGATTCTGGTCGCGTACCGTCGAAGACATGCCGCCATAGGCCGACCAAAACTCGTAGCCACGACTGGAACCGATAATGTCGGCGGCCATTCCACGACCGTTGTCTTGTCCTTTCTGTCCACCTTTCCAGATGATTTCGCCCGTCGCCGCATCGTGAATATCCCACGCGTAGTCGCCCTTGTTCTCATGAATATCGAAGAGTTCCAGACCTGGTCTGTCGGGATCCATATCGGCCAGATGAATGGCATCGCCGTGACCAAAGCCAACGGCATAGAGCAGACGCCCGTCGTCATCAAGGGCAGCCGAGCCCCAAACCACTTCATCCTTGCCGTCGCCATCGACGTCGCCCACCGAGATGTTGTGGTTTCCATTGGCGTACATGGTGTTGAGACCCAGTCCGGCCTTACTGGCAGGAGCCGTGTACTCGGTTGTATTTCCGCTGATGTCGGTCACCTTGTACTTCGTCTTCGAGTCTGAAGCATGGAACCATCGTTGCGACAATTTTGCGCCATCGAAGTCGACAGCCCACACATAGGCATAGGTATAATAGCCGCGAACGAACACCCCGCTTGGGCGTTGGTCGGCACCAGCCAGATAGGCCACCGTGGCCAGATGGCGCTCACCGCGGTTGCCATAGCTGGCATAGTCTTTCTTTCCCGAACGGTCGTCCCAGTTGAACGTGCCCGTTCCCTCGCCACCATAGCTGGCATCGCGGTTGGGGTTATAGAAAACGGTGTGGACGGCTTCACCGGTCAACCCGTTGAACGCGGTGAGATATTCCTGACCGCTCACCAGTCGACCGCTGGAATTACGGTGGTCCTTGCTATTGTCGGCGTTCTTTATCTCGTCGTCTGTTGCCGCCTGATTAACGTATTTTCCGGTTGCATCGAGCGAGCCCGGTGCCGTCTTGCATATCATTTCTGCCCGACCGTCGGAGTCGAAATCGTAAACCAGGAATTGCGTGTAGTGGGCACCAGCGCGGATATTCTTGCCGAGGTCGATACGCCAGAGACGCTCACCACTCAGCCGATAGCAATCGATATACACATTGCCCGTGTATCCGTTCTGCGAATTGTCCTTCGAATTTGAAGGATCCCATTTCACAAACAACTCATATTCTCCGTCGCCGTCGACATCACCCACCGACATGTCGTTGGGCGAATACGAGCACACTTCGCCGCCCGTCACGGTGAGGTTGGCCGGTCGGTCGAGCGTCAGCGTCTTGTAGATTTTCCCCCACGAACTGGCCGAGGGCGTCGTCTCGAGCACGGTGCCGTTGACTTTTGCCACCACCTGATAGAAACTGGTGGCCGTTCCTTCTGCATCTGTATAGTTGGTTACGGTCAGATCGGTGGCCACCGCCTTCCCATCGCGCAACAGGTCGAAGCTTATTTCGGGCGAATCGGTGCCCAGGAATCGCCAGCTGATATAGTTACCTGCATTACCTGAAGCAGGCAATACGATGAGCCCGCGATTGAGCGTTTCCATCTGCGATACGGGAGTGTTCTGTGCGGAAATAGTCAGGCACGACTGGCCAAGCAACAATGCCGCGAAAAGTGTTGTTTTTAGTAGATTCATTTGTATAGTTGTTTATTACTTTTTCTTTCGCCTGCAAAATTACAACATTTTTGCGAAACAGGGAAAGAAAAGCTTTCTTATTTCCCTTTTTACCCCAAATAGGTCGTTAGGATTTATGTCAGATTTGTATTTGTTTTGAGCAGTTTGGTTACATCGATATAGAAGGCGTAGCGGGCTACGTCGAGATATAGATGTGAACAAAATGCCAAAAGAAATGCTGAGATGACATGAATAGACTGAAAACATCAGAAAAGTATTCAATCTTCGGCCTAACGACCGATTTGGGGTTACCCTTATTTCGGCGAAGTCGGTTTGATGCGAATGAGCGTGAGTCCGTCGCGTAACGGCAAGATGACGCGCTCCACTCTCGTATCGCGAGCCACGAAATCGTTGAAGTCTTCAATCCCCTTTGTCTGCCGGTCGGCTGGTGCGGGTGCCGAGAGCACGTGTCCGTCCCACAACGTATTGTCAGCCAGGATGAATCCTCCAGGCTTCACCACGCGCAAGGCCATCTCGTAGCAATCGAGATAGGTGCGCTTGTCGCCGTCGATGAAGGCCATGTCGAAGCTGATGCCCAGCTTGGGCGCTTCCACCACGGCGTCGCCAATGATGAATTCGATGCGATGTCCCACGGCCGACCCTTCTATCCAAGGTCGCGTGAAATCCTCGAGTTCATCGTTGATTTCGAAGGTATACACCCGACCTCCTTCCTCCAATCCCTCGGCCATGCAGATAGCGCTATAGCCGCTGAACGTTCCCACTTCGAGGATGTTCGTGGGCCTTATCATGTGCACGAGCATCTTCAACAACCGCCCTTGCAGATGACCGCTGGCCATGCGTCCACGAAGCAGATGGACGTTGGTAGCGCGGTAGAGTCGATACAGGTAGTCGTCCTCGGGGTCGATGTGGTCGAGGATATACTGCTCAATCGTATCCATTGGCACGTTATATCCTTCTGGTTAAGCTTGTTCGCCGCCCTTTTTCTCGAGCAATGCCTCGATGGCCAGCCGATAGGAGTCGAGTCCGAAACCGCAGATGACACCCATGCAGGCGCTCGAAATCATGGAGCGATGGCGGAATTCCTCACGCTGATGGACGTTGGAGATGTGCACCTCGATGACGGGTGTCTTCAGCGAGCGGATGCAATCGTGCAATGCCACGCTGGTGTGGGTGTAGGCACCGGCATTGAGTACGATGCCATCGTAGCTGAAGCCCACCTCCTGCATCTTGTTGATCATTTCGCCCTCGACATTGCTCTGGTAGTATTCCAGCTCTACGTCGGGATAGCGTTGCTGAAGTTTGGGAAGGAATTCGTCGAACGAACTGCTGCCATAGATGCCTGGTTCGCGTACACCCAGCAGGTTGAGATTCGGACCGTTGAGAATCAGTATTTTCATAACTTGCGTATTGTTGTTGCCGTTTTGATGTTGCAAAGTTACGATTTCATCGTGAAAACGGCAAATTTCCACGCGCTTTTACAACATTTTTTTGTGATTTGACTTTCAAAGGCCTCTATAGGGGTGGGGTGATGCTACGCCTTGAAATGAGCTAAAGCACCTAGCTATAGAGGGCTTTTTGGTCTCTCTACCTCTTGTTGGGTGCCTTGATAACCCCACCCCTGCCCCTCCCCTGCAAGCAGGGGCGGGGAGTAAAGAAAGTGTGGACCGTATACACTCGTTAACAATTCGTTTTCTTTGATTGTTAAAAATAGGGCCCAAAAACGCTCAACTTTTTAACATAAAACTACCCACATGTCTACCCCCTTTTTGCTATCTCCGAGATTACAATCGAAAAGCCGTCTGACCAAAACCGACAGTTTTGATCATCGAAATTGGCGCTTTTGATGACCGAAACTGCCGCTTTTGCTCATCGAAACTGCCGCTTTTGGTGAAGAAAATCTAGATTTTTCTGCATATAAATCGACATTTTATGCCAAAATTTTTGTCGGTGAATTTGTAACTGATTGACAATTAGTATCTTACGCCTAATCGCTGAGAATCGCGTATTTCGCCGCCCCGAGTCTTGAAGTCGAGAATTTTCAAATCTCCGCGTTAACAATTGTGGATATAAGAATAAACAAACGTTAACGGACAAAAAGAATCACCGTGCTTTCAAAACTCGTAAAAGAAGAGACTGAAACCGCCTGAAACGCCCGAAAAGATTCTCAATTATTACTGTCCGCTAAACATATTTTTAGCTCCATATTTACGACTTTTGCCGCTTGACAAGCCCCCTCAGACCTTGAAATGGTGTAGCATTCGTATTGTGTCGCACCTTCGGTGCTACTGTTTCTGTGTTGTCGCTATCAGGGGTTCCGCTTCGCTCCGCCCCTGCCTGTGGTCTTGTTACCCCTTCGGGGTTCTTCTCTGCTCAAAGTCCCATGCTTGTTTACCCCAGCTCTAACATAGGGGGCCTTGTTGACCCCACCCCTACCCCTCCCCTGCAAGCAGGGGCGGGGAGTATAGATAGTGTTTGTTTCCCTATCAAGAGGGCGGAACAGAGAGAACTCTACATTATAATTCCTGATGCTGCCTATAACTCTTCATTT
>JAILAI010000138.1 GCA_024681705.1 Prevotella sp. | reverse complement strand
CAACCGCGTGGGCTTCGAACCCGACCCGTCAGAACAGACCGAAGGCATTGCTTTCTGGGGAAGTTCGTTCGTCTGCGGACCGCAAGGAGAGATGCTTCATCGTGCCTCCGAGATGGCAGAAGAGCTGAAGGTGGTAGAGGTTGATTTGGAACATAGCGAGCAAGTGAGACGCTGGTGGCCTTTCTTCCGCGACCGTCGCATCGACCAATATGGCGACATACTGAAACGTTGGGGCGAAGAATGAATCCCTGCACTAAAGCGAAAACCGGGATCAATAATCGTATCGACAAATAATCCACACCCGTTTGAAGGACTACAAAATACACGGGAATTAAAGCGATGAAGAGTGTTCTCGTTTTGCATAGATTGGTTTTTGACGTCTGTTTCGTCACTTTCACCATCCATCCTTGACGGAAATGTGTGCACGCTTTTGCGGTTGTTTATGGTCGTATCATCACTTCCCCATGCACGCTAGCGTTGGTACTTGACAATTGCCTCGTCACTCCTCCGAAGTAAAAACGCAAAAGCGGAAAGGCAAGACTGCAGGTTCCGAAAAAAGAATTTGGCAAACGCAAAATAAAAAATCTAGAAAAAATTCATCGAAATTGGCGCTTTTGATGAAAAAAATCTAGATTTTTTATTTTCATTTCGCCAACCTTCATCTCATAGGTCGGCAAAACGACAGATGGAGAACGTCACTCGTCTTCTTTCTTTTTGCCGAATTCGGGATCCACCTTGATGAACCACGAGACCACAAACGTCACGATGCAAAGCAGCATCACTATCCAGAAAAACATGCGATAGCCGACGAGCTCTTGCAATACGCCCGAAACGAGGCCTGGAAGCATCATCGAGAGCGCCATCAGAGCGGTGCAAAGGGCGTAGTGAGACGTCTTGTACTTTCCCTGACTGAAGTAGATAAGATAAAGCATGTAGGCCGTAAAGCCGAAGCCATAGCCGAACTGCTCGATGAAAACGAACACGCTCACGAGGCTAAGGCCCTCAGGCATGGCATGACTCATGTAGACGTAGACGATATCGGGCAACGTGATGGCGCAGACCATTGGCCAAAGCCATTTCTTCAGGCCGTCGCGACCTGCCGCCATTCCTCCCAAGATACCGCCCAGCGTCAGGCCGATTACACCCACCGTTCCTTGCACCAAACCATACTCCTGAGGCGAAAGTCCAAGTCCACCCACGCTTCGACTATCGAGCAGGAACAATGAAGAAACCTTGACAAGAAGGCCCTCAGGCATGCGATAGAGCAACATGAAGAGAATGGCAATAACCGTCTCGCGTACGGGTAGTTTGGTAAAGAATGTGACGATTGTATTCTTCAATCCCATCATGAGTTCCTTTCCTGAAGGACGTTCTAGGCCTTCGTCGACTTTGGGTCTCGGCAAGATATAGCGATGCCATAGCCAAAGAGCGAGGAAAAGTCCGGTGACCCCGTAGAACATCAGACTCCAAGAATAGGGAATACTATAGCGGAAAAGCACCTGAAGGTTGCCAGCGATAGCCACCAAAACACCTTGTCCGAAGATGGTGGCCAGACGATAGAATGTGCTACGAATGCCCACAAACCATGCCTGTTGGTGCTGGTCGAGACCGAGCATATAGAAACCGTCGGCCGCAATATCGTGCGTAGCGCTACTAAAGGCCATCACCCAGAAAAAGAACAACGTGCCCTGTAGCCAGAAACTGGTGTGGATGGTGAAGGCCACACCTCCAAATGCAGCACCGATGAGCAATTGCATGGCCACAATCCACCAACGCTTTGTCTTCAGCACGTCGATGAACGGGCTCCACAAGGGTTTGATGACCCACGGCAAATAGAGCCACGAAGTGTAGAAGGTTATTTCCTCGTTGCTGAGCCCGAGTTGCTTGTAGAGCACCACGGAAATAATCATCACAGCCACATAGGGAAGCCCTTCGGCAAAGTAGAGCGAGGGGACCCACGCCCAGGGGTTTTTCGTTTTCATTATATCTTTTGTTGTTTTATTGACCTGTTTTTCTTCGTCGGGTTGTTACAATGGATGTTTACTTGTAGAACTTCTTGACCTCAGCACCGCGATAGTAGTGCTTGAGAATCTCTTCATAGCGATAGCCGCGCTCGCCCATGACGGCGGCACCAATCTGGCACAATCCCACGCCGTGACCCCAACCGCGACCGTGAAGCACGAAACGTTGGGGAACACCATCGACCTCGTTTTCGGTTTCCACCTCGAAGCAACTGCTCAACAAGTGGGTTTCGCTGAGCGCCCGGCGTATCTCAAGTTCCTTTCCGATGGTGAAATGCCGCTCTGTTCCCACGATGCGTAGCTTGCTGATGCGTCCGCTCATGCCACGTTCGATGGGTTCGAGGGCCGTAATCTTGCCGAAACCCATCTTCAACTTAGCGGCGATGAGAGCCGACAACTCTTCTTGCGTGTAGGCGACCGTCCACTCGAAGAAGTCCTTTGTCTCCTGGTCGTAGTCGTTGAGCACCTGGCGAAGAATGTGTTCGTCGTGAGTATTGCAGAATGGATCGCCATCGGGAGTGGCGGCATCGGGCACCGAAACGAGGTAAGGCTTCGGCGTGTCTTCCCAACAATATTGGAACTCTTCCGTCAGTCCGCCGCAACACTTGCTGAAGCGGGCATCACATATCTCGCCGTCGTAGACGAGCACCTGCCCCCGCGTAGCCTTCACGGACTCAGCCACATGACTGTTCTGAGCCATCGTAATGCCTTGATAGCGCTGGCAATGGTCGTCGGCGCAAACGTCGAAAATGGTGTGGTCATCGCGGTCGTACCAACGAATCAGTTCGTCGTCCTTCTTGATGAATGAGAAGAAAGCCGTCGTGCTTCCTTCGCCCTGACGGCGACGCTTCTCCATCTGCGCCAATAACCAGCTGCGCGAGATGACGGCATGCGCTTTGAGGAACTCCATCGACGAAGTTGCCCGCATTTCGCTCGAAATAACGCTTGTGAGGTAGTTCTCCACGGGAAGTTCGTTGATGGCGCATAACCTATCGGCCTCTACAACCAAGCGAAGAACACCTTGGAAAGTTTGCGTCTGACGGCGCTCCCAATGGAAACCTACGCCGATGGTGACGTCGTTTACCGAGAAACTATTTTCCTTCGCTTGCGGCACAAATTTCAGTTCGCGGTATTGTGAACCGTTCCACTGGATGCCGCCCTCCGAGAATTCCACCTCCTGGGCCCCACTTATCGAGGCGCCCTTGGCCATAAAGGTGCCATTCAAGGTGAACGAAATCTTCTCGCCCATTACCAAACCCACCTGCACAAATGGCTCTTTCGACATCTTGAGCGACGACGGTTGCTGATGAGTAGCGACAGCCGTCTGGCGCACACGTTCCACAAGTGCATTCGTCTCGTCTTCCGAAAGGCTCACCTCTTTTAATATGGCAAGCACCTGCGCAGGAGTTATTCGCTCGTAGTCTTGCTTACGCGGAGTGATGATGAGTCCGCCCATATCGAGTGCGCCGGGACTCACCAGCAACTGGCTCTCGTCTTCGGCCGAATAGCAATCGGGGCGATGTTTCTTGCGCAAGAACACCACAGAGAGGAAGTCATCGCCCTGTCGCCAAGCCACGATATTCATCATTGGTTCCTCTACAACCACATCCATGCATTGATAGAGCTTGCGGAAAAGCTTTTCGTCGTTCTCTTGCGAACGGGTCTTGATGAGCAGTGCCGGAGCAGGATATTCGTTGATGAGGAAGAGGCCTTCGTCGTCGTTGAGTGTAATCACCGAAGAGAGATTGCGGCTCAATCGCTGCCATTGCTTCTGTAAGGGAAGGACACCGCTGGTTCCAGCCTGGAAATGGGCGTGGTCGGGAGCACTCGCTCCGCAACGGGGACCGTTGTAGAAGACCATCAGATTGGGATATTTTGCCAAGATGCGATGCATTTCACCATAGTTCTCGCGAATGGTTTGCGGAACATGTTTCTTCATGGGGATGGTGAAATGAACGGGCAATATGGGGAACGGATTGACAAGCAACTGGAAGTTTTTGTCGAGTTCCTTCGTCAGCTGTTGCTCGGGGCGGTTGGCCTCGCAAAGGAAACAAGGACGCTTTGCCAGCGTTTGTGCGTCGATTTTCGCACCCGTCGACACCATTCGGGCAGGGTTATACTGAACCGACATGACGACATCGCCTACCTGCAACTCTCGCGTTTCCACCTGTTTCAGCTCGCGATAGTGTTGGTGGGCGTCTTCCCAAAGAGCCAACTGCCGGTTGAAGAAACGTGTGAGCGAGTTGCCTTCCATCTGCTTTCCGTCGCCACGTTGCAACTGCTGACGCGCCATGATCTCAATAGAGCGCAGGCGGTCCTTATACAAGTTATTGGCATTGACGCGATCTACACTCAGAGCAGCATCGCTATTGCCCGTCCAACGCCTGCACAGATAGAGTTCTGTAAAGATGCGTCCAATGCGATAGCGACGACTAAACGCCAATCCGGCGGCATAGTCCTCACCGTAGCTGGTGTTGGGAAGCTGTATCTGGCGGAGCAGAGGCGTGAAGAACGCGCGCGGCGCACCTAAACCGTTGATGCGAAGAGCATTGTTCGGGCCGTTCTCGTCGGTCCATTCAGCATGACTGATGAGTCCTGGCGGCAGGGTGTTCAAGTCAAAATCGCACATACGGTACGAGCCTACAATCATGGCTGCTTGTTGCTTGTGGAAAGCGTTCACTATCTGTTGTAACGTGCTGGGCGACGAATACAGGTCGTCGCTATCCAGCTGAACGGAGAAGCGACCGCAATGCGGATCATTGACAGCAACGTTCCAGCATCCGCCAATTCCCAAGTCGCGCCGCTCTGGAGTCAGCACGACGAGTTCCGAAAGGGCATTTTCCTTAGAGCTATTCTCAGCCATACTATGCAGAATCTCCGAAGTGCCATCGGTAGAATGATTGTCTACCACGATGACATTGAAGCTGAAGTTGGTCTTCTGCCCCAATGCGCTCTCTACGGCATCGCGAATGGTCTTGGCACGATTGAAGACAGGAATGATGACCGACGCCTCCACTTCGAAGGGCTGTTCGTTGAAATCTGGCTTCGGATAGGCAGAAGTGTCCACCAAAGCACCTATTTCCCGAAGATGAACGGTGACGGCTTGCTCCATTTCGATCTGCACTTCGCGGTTGGCAGGATTCACGTAGTCGAACTGCTTTTCGCCACTTGCACGCAAATCTTGCTCTTCTTCGGTGTAGAGGAACTCGTTAAGATGGTAGACCAAACCCTTACGACTCAGATAGAGGCGCAGTTCATAGAGACCGGCAAACTGATAGTCGCTGGCCGGCATATCGTGAACGAACGATTGCAATAAACTGGTTTTCATCAAGACAACACTACCGAAATCGAAGTCGTCGCGCACACTACCCAATTGATAATCGATGACAGGATGGCGCACCACCTCGCCGTTTTCCACCTGGTAACGGTCGGCATAGACCATCGCGGCCTCCGTCTCTACGGCCACACGGAGCAAGCGTTCGGTAGCGTAGAGTCCAAGAGTGACGGGTGTGTCTTTAAGGAAAAGGAGTACGAAATCGGCCGTTGCCTTCGAGGCAATCTCACGTATGGTGTCAGCAGTCATGAGGCGCCCAATCTGGCCCGTTCCCATTTCGTATACGTCATGTATGGTGTGGCTTTCGCGCAACTGGCCGATAGTGGTATTCATGGTCTGCCTGTTGCCCAAAAAGCAGTCTATTCTTTCTCTCATGGTGATTTGGTTCTTTGATCTTTCAACTCACTGTTGTTGAGTTTTTGCAAAATTAGCATTTTTGCGCCAATCTGCCAAATCTTTCCCTGAAATTTTCAACTTTTCTCCATCTACCTCTCCATTTCCAGTTGCTCGTTTTCGCTTTTCTCGTTGTCAGTCGCGCATATCGGCTCGTTGCGGACCGCCTTTGGGCAGACTATGGAAATGGCGGGTGAGATAGACTTGAAGCAAAAAGACGAGACAAAGAATGATGGCCACTTTATAAGGAGCTGTCAAATCGTCTTCACCAAACAACCCACCGGCCAGCGGTCCCACCACTAGTGGACTGACGAACTGGCCCAGATAGAGTGCGGCAGAAAGAAGGGGCATCACGGTCGTAGCGGAATTTCGGCCGCCCTTAATGCTTGCTATCGTGTTCAGATAAGGCACTCCAACGCCATTGGCGATACCGATGAAAGCGGAGCCGACAATCAGCCAAGCGACATCGACAAAGCAGTAGCACACATAGCCAACAAGAAAGAATATGGGTGCGAAATACTTGATGGCATCACGATAGCGAGACATCAGCTGGCCAAAGACAAGTCCCACGAGAAAAGCAACGACGTCGAGCCCTACCATGATGCCCGTTATGACGCCCACACTGAGCGAAGCATGCGAAGCCGTAACGGCGAAATTGGTGGGAAAGACAAAGAAAATCATCATCAGCAACAACATGCCAAGCACAGACGGATGGAACTTCAACAACTGGCGAGGTTCGAAAGCCTTTCCACGCTTATTGGCAGAACCCAGCTGCTCATCGGGCAACCATAAGACCACCATCACCACCGCTATGAGTCCCAACAGATAGACCAAAAAAGCGTAGCGCCATTCAATGGCGGCAAGCATCCCTGCCAACAACGTAGCCACTACGCCACCCAACTGATTCATCGCCGCCGAAAGTCCCATTAACCGCGCCTGTTCTTCGGGCGGGAAATAGAATGCCAAAAGTCCCGTTGACAAAGGCATGATAAGTCCCACACTGATGCCCAACACCGCCCGTAGCACCAACAACACATAGATGTCGTCGACAAAAAAGCAACCCGCACCAGCTATCACATAAAGCAAAAGTCCCGTCAAGGCGATGGCTCTCGTGCGGAAATAACGACTGATGGTAAGAAACAATGCGTTCGTCAGGATAATAAACAATGCCGGAACAGACACGAGGAACTGAACAAGCAAATAAGGAGCAGCACTAAAATGCTGGCGAATGATACCCAGAGCTGGTGCAATAGCAGCACCAGCCATTACTGTTAGTAGCGACATCGACAGAATCGTCGAAGTCACTTTCTTCGAAATGTTTGTCATTACTGATTAATTGTTATGAACATAAATAAGCGCCACCTCCCCACTATTGTTCATAACTGGATTTACATGCACGCGAGTGTCAATACAACGTTACGCTTGGGAGCATGGCTCGTTTCGCGTGCAAAGATACTCAAAAAATCCAAAACCGCAAATCCATCGCTTGCGTTTTTAAAGAAATTTGTTCACTTAGAGCAGTCTTTTTTCAACCCATGCGACAGATTTTGGCGCCGTTCGGCCATTTTGTCGCAAATAAGAGTGGGTGTCGCGACAACGGAAGTCGAAAGTTGGGGAAAATGTTTTGTCGGGGCGATAATAGGCTTAACTTTGCACTCGAAATCAAGAATGACGACAAAAAAATAAGAAAGATGAAAAAGACAATCGCAATGATGTTCACCGCCATCTTAATCTTCTGCGGTGCGATGAGTTCACAAGCTCAGGTGATGAAGACAGCCGACCTTGAGAAATACGCCAAGGAACGCTATGGGGACAAATGGATTGACGCAGCTGCCACTCTGGCCAACTATATCACGCTCGACAAGAACCAGTCGCTGACTTACCAGCAAGTCATCGAGGCTCCGGGCAAAACGAAGCAACAACTCTATCTGGCTCTAAACTATTGGGCCACAGCAACTTTCAAGGACAAGCAGGCTATCGCGCTGAACGACAAGGAATCGGGATGCATCATCATCTCGTCGACCATCAAGGACATCGTGGAACACACGGGGACGATGAACAGCTACTCGGTGAGCATCACGCCCATCATTCGTCTGGACATCAAGGATGGTAAGATTCGTGCAACGTACACGGTGCAGAACTACGACATCCTTGCCGACGTCAGCGGTGGCTGGCTCTCGATGGCTTTCGACACGAAGGATAGTGACAAGACCTTTGGCGACTCGAAGCGCAAGGCTGACGACAAGACCAACGCTAACCTTTACGATGAGCAATGGGAAATTGCCGCACACTATCCCTTCGTTGCGAAAGACGCCCAGAAGCGCACCTGCTCGAAGGCCCTCGTGATGACGCACGCCTATTCTAACGCTGTGCTCGACAAGATTGAGGAAGCGGTGAAGAACGGTATCATAGGCAATGAGGATGAGGATTGGTAACTGAGAAGCGACCCTGGTCGAAAGGCACAAAGAAACGACACGCTGCAATCGTTCCCTCTCGAGGGTAGTGGAGTCTGCTACACGCGGCTCCTGCCCCCGAGGGGGAATTTCTTTATCGAAAGAAACGCCGAAAGTTGGCGACTTCCAAAGGGAAATAGCTGATTCAAAAACACAAAGCAAACTAAACACATTTTAACTATTCATCCCCAAAATTTTAACACCGATATTTAAAAAATCTCCATCCGAAAGCTCCAACCTCGAAAAATAAGCGATTTTTGGCGCCTTTTCATAAAACATTGATTGTCAGTTAGTTGCAAAATTCGCAACAATTCAGAAAACCAAAACTGGCGCTTTCGAAATAAAAAATCTAGATTTTTTTCATCGAAATTGGCGCTTTTGCTCATCGAAACTGCCGCTTTTCATCATCGGAATCGGCGCTTTTGATGACAGAAAACGTCAATTTTGCTCAACCGACTCATCGCTTTAAAAGATTAAACTCCCCGTTTTGCCATCTCGAGTTTGCAATAGGTGGGTAGTCATGTGGGTAGTTTTGCTTCAAAAAGATGGTGTTTTTGAGGCATTTTTTTAACAAATAAGCAAACTCAAAGTGTTAATATTTGTATATTTCTCCATCAAATTCAGTCTCATAAAAAGTAAGACGAAACGAACGGGAATCACACCCTTTGCCTCGTGTTCCATTGGCTTTTCCACCAGCTATCGTCAACAAACTGACCGTCGCCGAACGAAAAACGGGTCGTGCTTCGCAAGTGCTCGTTTCTGAAGGTTGCAACGGGTTGATGCCTTCCTCATCTTCTCCACGCGTGTCCAAAACATCCTTATTTGATATCTTTATGCGTAAAATCTAAGAAAATACTTCTTCAAATCACCATTTTTTTGTAACTTTGCACCGGAATATTCCCATAGGCCGATAGCGAGGACGATTTTCGCCCTTGCTAAGGTTGTATTTATAGAAGGTGAAAGGATCATTGAATGGAAGAAACAAAGAGCGTTCTCTTAGGCCTTACACCCGATGAACTGCGCGAAATAGCGAAGTCGTTGGGGATGCCTGCCTTTACTGGTGGGCAGATAGCG
>JAILAI010000102.1 GCA_024681705.1 Prevotella sp. | reverse complement strand
CTCGGCGCCTTCAAGTTCCAGGTCTACTCGCAGGGCACCGACAGCGTCAGCGAGTTCAACGCCGCCAAGCACATGAAGCGCGTGAAGGTGGTGTTCCAGCCCGAGACCGAGTACGACAAGTCGTCCGGCTCGCGTCCCAAGTACCTCACCCAGGGCGTCACCTTCGCCGACGTCAACTCGCTCGCCGCCAAGGCTGCGCTCGACCAGAAGGCGGAAGAAGAGGCTGGACAGCAGGTGGAACCGTAAGGGGAGCCCTCCCCCGACCCCTCCCCGAAGGAGGGGCCACCGAGGGGCGGGGGTGCTAGGGTTTGATAGGGGGTTATAGGACTTTATAGGACTTTATAGGATATCATAGGACACTATAGAAAATCACAGGGCTTTATAGCCCATCAAAGGATGTCGTGAGACAGCCGCCACCCATCCCCATTGCCCATCTCCCATCATCTCCCATAGCCCCCCATAATCCCCCTATCACACCCCAATGTTTAACCAAAAATCTAAAACCCAATGTCAAAGAAGGAAATCTGGAAATTCGTCATCCAAACCTTGATGGCAATCCTCACCGCCATCGCCACCTCGCTCGGCGTAACGAGCTGCATGATGTAGAAAGCTGAAATGAATCTAAGACGGGAGATATCTCGTGAAAGCCCTAATAGAAACTGGCGCTTTCGATGATGAAAAGCGCCAGTTTTCACTACTCAAAATGTCGGTTTCCGAAGAGCGAATGTCGGTTTCCGAAGAGCAAATGTCGGTTTCCGAAGAACAAATGTCGTTTTCGAAGAGCAAATGTCGTTTTCCGAAGAGCGAAGATTACCTTAAGAGAAACGAGCAGAAGGCCATAGCAGGGATGCTAGATGCGCGACACCTGCTTCACGCCCTTCACCGTTCTCAGCTTCTTGATGAGTGCCTCGAGCTTGCTGGTGTTCTCCACATTGACGGTGATGTTGCCGCTGAACAATCCGTCGTTGCTCTCGATGTTGATGCTTCGCATCATGATGTTCTCTTCCTTTGAGATGATGCTGGTGATGTTGTTCACAATGCCGAGATCGTCGTTGCCGATGACACGCAGAACGATGGCATACTGAGCAGTTCCCTTACCGCTCCACATGGCTCGGACGATGCGATAGCCAAAACGTCGGCGCATCTCAGGTGCATTGGGGCAATCGGTGCGGTGGATTTTGATGCCTCCGCCGTTGGTGACAAACCCGAAGACCGAGTCGCCATAGATAGGATGACAGCACTTGGCCAACTGGAAATCGATGCCTTTGAGGTTCTTGTCGATGACGATGACATCGTCGCTACCATAGGTGATTTCCTCGTTAGGGTTCTCAAAGACGAACTCGTCGGCACTATGAGCCGGCATCGTCGATACAGGAGCGGTTCCGTTGACATGCTGTTGCCACTGGGCATAGCGCTCGATGACTGACGTGGTGTCGAGTACGCCCTCAGAGAGTTGCTTGTAGAAGTCGCGCGTCTCCTTGAAACCGAGTTTCTTGATGAGCTGGTTCATGGTGCCCTCGTCGAACTCCAATTTCCGGTTCTTCATCCTGCGCTCGAGCATCTCCTTGGCCATAGCGGCCTCCTTCACCTGTATGTCCTTCAGTGCGAGTCGTATCTTCGATTTAGCGCGGCTCGTCTTCACCACATTCAGCCAGTCTTGCTTGGGGCATTGCGTGGTCGACGTCATGATTTCTACCTGGTCGCCCGAGCACAGCTGATAGCGGAAGGTCACCACCTTGTTGTTGATGCGGGCTCCGGTGCATTGGTTGCCGATTCGCGAGTGGATGTGGTAGGCGAAGTCGAGCACGGTGGCCCCTTTGGGGAACTTCAGCAGGTCGCCTTTGGGTGTGAACACGAAGACTTCATCCTCGTAGAGGTCCATCTTGAACTCGTCCATCATCTGTCGGCTGTCGTTGTTCTCGAGTGCCGTTCGGATGCTGTTGAGCCATTCGTCGAGTCCTCCCGTCCCGCTTTTCACGCCTTTATAGCGCCAGTGGGCAGCTAGTCCTCGTTCGGCCACCTCGTCCATGCGGTCGGTTCTTATCTGCACCTCCACCCACTTCTGCTCAGGCCCCAGCACGGTGATGTGCAGACTCTCGTAGCCGTTCGATTTGGGTACGGTGAGCCAGTCGCGCAAACGCTTCGGGTTGCTCTGATACATGTTGGTGATGATGGCGAACACCTGCCAGCACTGGGCGTGTTCCTTCGTGCGGTTCTCGGTGTCGCCCTGATGGTCGGTCTCAAGGATGATGCGGATGGCGAAGAGGTCGTAGATGCCTTCGAAACCGCACTTCTGCTTCTTCATCTTCTGCCAGATGCTATGGATGCTCTTCGTGCGGCCCTTCATGTGGAACTTCAGACCTGCCTCCTTCAGCTTCTGGTCGATAGGCGCAATGAACTTCTCGATGTAGGCGTCGCGGCTCTTCTTGGTGGCGTTGAGCTTCTCCTTGATCATGTAGTAGGCATCGTGCTCCAGATACTTCAGCGACAGGTCCTCGAGCTCGCTCTTCAGCTTGTAGAGGCCCAGCTTGTGGGCGAGTGGCGCATAGAGATAGCTCGCCTCTTCGCTCACCTTTCGCTTGCCCGACAGGTTCTCGGTGTCCCTGATTTGCCTCATCAGACTGACGCGGTCGGCAATCATGATGAGGATGACCCGCATGTCCTCCGCAAAGCTGAGGAGCAGGTTGCGGAAGTTCTCGCTCTCGATGACCGGATTCTTCTTGTATAGTTCCTGTATGCGCACCAAACCGTGAATGATGGTGGCCACGCTGTTGCCATAGTCCCTTCTGATGTCTTCGATGGGGTCGGCATCGTCGGCGTCCAGCTGGATCTGTCCGTTGATGACGCTTGTATAGAGCAGAATGGCCATGACGCCATCCCTCTTCACTCCTTCTTCCTCTACGGCGATGAGGGCGGTGCGCAGGCTCTGCAACACGGGGTTCAGGCCGAAGACGTCTCTTTGCAATTCTTTGTTGGCCATCATGCGTTGCAGGTGAGCGCGCATCTTCTCCACGTCACCCTGGGTCAGCGTGTCGCCGAGGTGTTGTTCAAGTTTCTCGAGCAGTTCGCCCGACTCCCTTTTCTCTTCTTCGGTGAAATAAAAAACTTCGCTCTTCATTCTACCTTTTCACTTAATCACTCTTATTCTTTTTACTTTTTTCCGCAAAGATAATCATTTTTCGCCCAAATCTTTCCTCAATTCAAAAAAAGTAACTATATTTGTAGCTCATTAGAACGAAAACCTATAAAAATACCATTATTATGTTATCAAAACAAGATCTTAAGCAAATCGAACTGAAAGGAATTTCAGAGGAACAAATCAACAATCAATTAGAAGAATTCAAGACAGGATTCCCCTATCTGAAGTTGGAGGCTGCCGCAAGCATTGCCAACGGTGGCATATTGGCACCCGAGGAGAGCAAGCGCAACGACTACGTCGAGACGTGGAAGCAATACAAGGGCGAGGGTCATAAAATCGTGAAGTTCGTGCCGGCAAGCGGTGCTGCATCGCGCATGTTCAAGGACATGTTCGCCTTCGTGGATGCTCCCTACGACGTACCCACCACCGACTTTGAGAAGAAATACTTCGACCAGATTGAGAACTTCGCCTTCTTCGGCGCTCTCGACGAGGCTTGCAAGAAGAACGAGGGCAAAGGTGTGCGCGAGCTGATTGCCGACGGCAACTACAAGGCTGTGGCTGCCAACATGCTTCGCAAGGAAGGGCTTAACTACGGTCAGCTTCCAAAGGGCATGCTGCTCTTCCACAAATACGACGAAGGCGCACGCACACCAATGGAGGAACATCTCGTAGAGGCTGCCCTCTACGCTTCTTCAAACGGCGAGGCAAACGTTCACTTCACCGTGAGCCACGAGCACATAGAGTTCTTCCAGAAGAAGGTAGCCGAGAAGGAGGAAGGTCTGGCCAAGAAGCACAATGTGCGCTACAACATCTCGTTCTCCGAGCAGAAGCCCAGCACCGACACGGTGGCCGCCAATGCCGACAACACCCCATTCCGCAACGACGACGGCACATTGCTCTTCCGTCCGGGTGGTCATGGTGCACTCATTCAGAACCTGAACGACATCGACGCCGACGTCATCTTCATCAAGAACATCGACAACGTGGTGCCCGATCGTCTGAAGGCCGACACGGTGGAATACAAGCAACTCATTGCTGGCGTGCTGGTGGCATTGCAGAAGAAGGCATTCGGCTATCTCAACATCCTCGACGGAGAACCCACCGAAGAGCAGCTGGCCGAAATCGCCGCCTTCGTTGAGAAGGATTTGTGCTGCAAGCCAACAAGCGAGAAGCCTACGGCCGCTTATCTGCGCGAGAAGCTGAACCGCCCGATGCGCGTCTGCGGTATGGTGAAGAATGTGGGCGAACCTGGTGGAGGCCCGTTCCTCACTTACAATCAGGATGGAACCGTCAGCTTGCAGATTCTCGAGAGTTCGCAGATTGACAAGAGCAACGCCGAGTACATGAAGATGTTCACTTCGGGCACGCACTTCAATCCCGTCGACCTCGTATGCGCGGTGAAGGACTACAAGGGTCAGCCCTTCGACCTGCCCGCATTTGTCGACAAGTCTACTGGATTCATCTCGAGCAAGAGCAAGAATGGCAAGGAATTGCGCGCATTGGAGCTGCCCGGCCTTTGGAATGGTGCCATGAGCAACTGGAACACCGTGTTCGTGGAAGTTCCCCTGTCCACCTTCAACCCCGTGAAGACGGTCAACGACCTGCTTCGCGAGCAGCACCAGTAATCGCATACCCTCTATACATCTGCGGCCTTCAATAGCGAGGTCGCAGGTGTTTTTTTCTTGTAACACACATATATTTACTCTATTAAAGTGAAAAGATTTCTAACAATTGCCTGCACGCTGATGTGGTTTACTCTGGTGCAAGCGCAAAGTTATCAGCAGGAGAACGACATTTGCTACACATCGAAGACCGATGCCTATTCGCAAGAACGGCTGAAGCTGGATGTCTACTTTCCTCAGGGCGTCAGCGACTGCCCAGTGATTGTATGGTTTCATGGGGGCGGTCTTGAGGCTGGCCAGAAGGAGATTCCCGAACAGCTGAAGAGGAAAGGCTGGGTGGTGGTAGGCGTCAACTATCGCCTGTTGCCTCGTGTCACCGTCGACAAAACGCTCGACGATGCCGCCGAAGCCGTCGCCTGGGTGTTTGCCAATGCGTCACGCTACGGAGGCGATGCACGCAAGATTGTCGTGACGGGTCATTCGGCCGGAGGCTATCTCGCCATGTTGCTCTGCCTGAACAAAGCTTGGCTGGCTAAGTACAACACCAATGCCGACGACGTGATGATGTATGTTCCGTTCAGTGGTCAGGCCGTAACGCACTACAATGTGCGGAAGATGCAAGGGCTGACACCTCTGCAGGTTACCATCGACCAGTATGCGCCCATCTACTGGGTGCGCAACGATTGTCCGCCGTTGGTGCTCATCTGTGGCGACCGCGAGCTCGAACTCTTCGGACGTTACGACGAGAATCAGTATCTGGCTCGTATGATGAAGCTGGCCGGACACAAGCAGACCTATCTCTACGAATTAGATGGGCACGGGCATGGGGCAATGGTCGGTCCATCGTTCCACATTCTTGAGACTCACCTCAACCAGATGCTGGGTCGTTCTGTGAATCCTTAACCAATAAATAAAGAAATAAGAAAAAGATGAAAGATTTTGTTTATTATGCACCGACCGAAGTCGTTTTCGGTGCTCAGTCGGAAGAGAAAGTGGCTGGTCTTGTGAAGAAATATGGCGGTCATCGTGTGCTTGTGCACTATGGAGGAAAGAGTGCCATCCGCTCGGGTCTGCTCGAAAAGATTTGCCGTTTGCTCGACGAAGGCGGCATCGAACATTATGAATTGGGCGGTGTCGTTCCCAATCCCCGTTTGTCGAAGGTTCGTGAGGGCATTGCACTTTGTCGCGAAAAGAAGGTCGACTTCCTGCTTGCCGTCGGTGGAGGTAGCGTCATCGACTCGGCCAAAGGCATCGCCTACGGTACTGTCTATGAGGGCGATGTGTGGGATTTCTATCTGGGAAAGGCCAATGCAACGGCTTGTCTGCCCGTAGCTTCTGTACTCACCATTCCTGCCGCTGGTAGTGAGATGAGCGAGGCCAGCGTGGTCACCAACGAAGACGGCGACGTGAAGCTTGGCTATTCCAACGACATCTCTCGACCGAAGTTTGCCATCATGAACCCCGAGCGCACATTCACCCTACCGCCTTATCAGACGGCCGCTGGCGTCACCGACATGATGATGCACACGATGGAGCGCTATTTCACCCACGATGACGACATGACGCTCACCGACAACATTGCCGAATCCATTCTCCGCACCATGAAAGACTGCATCTTTGCCGTCTTGAAGAATCCTAACGACTACCGCAATCGCGCGCAGATCATGTGGGGCGGAAGTGTGGCTCACAACGGCCTCACGGGTTGTGGCATCTCCGACGACTGGGCCACCCATCAGCTTGAGCACGAACTCAGCGGAATGTTCGACGTCACTCACGGTGCTGGTCTTGCCGCCATCTGGCCAAGTTGGGCGCGCTACGTCTACAAGGAAAACATGAGTCGCTTCGTGCGTTTCGCCGTCAACGTGATGGATGTTCCCAACGACTTCACCGACCCCGAGGGCACCGCTTTGCGAGGCATCGAGGCAATGGAACAATTCTATCACGCCATCGGGATGCCCATCAACATTCGCGAACTGATTGGAAGGGAAATCACCGACGACGAAATCAAAGAGATGGTGCGCAAGTGCAGCCGCGACTACACTTGCTCAACAGGTTGCTTCAAAGTGCTGAAAGCCGACGATATGGAAGCCATCTACCGTATGGCCCGCTAATCGGCGAGATGAATGACTTCTGCATCACTTTCGGGAGTTCGGTGAGCCTTCGGGCCCGCCGCTTCCAATGCAGAGCCGCCTTCAATGCAGGGCCCCTTCAATGCAGAGCCTGAGCCCGAAAACCAATAGGGCCAAAGAAAGGCAGGAGCCTAGCGTCCCCCGCGGTCAAGTGCTCTGCGCTACCAGCGCAGAGTTCCCTCCGCCCTCACGCGCCGCCTCTTTCGCCCCTTTCGGGCCCCTCAATCGAAAGGTCTCACCCTTACCTCTATGCCATCGGGCTCAAGCTGGCTCTGAAGACCGCTGATGTCGGTCTGCCCATAGTGGTAGGGGAACACAACCTTGGCCTTGATCGTGCGGGCAGCCTTCACGAACTGCTCCGTCGTCATGGTGAAAGGTTGGTTACAAGGCAGGAAGGCAATGTCGATATTCTCGAAGTTTTCCATTTCCGGAATGTCTTCGGTGTCGCCAGCAATGTAGATTCTTATTCCGTCCACAGAAAGGATGTAGCCATTGTCTCGTCCTTGTGGATGGAATTTTTTGTTGGCTTCAGTGGTGTTATAGGCGGGCACAGCCTCTATCGTGAAGTCGTCCTTCCACTCTTTCTTGTCGCCGTTCTTCATCACGCTACCCGAGCCATACATGTCGGCACAACGTTGGTTGGTGACAAAGAGCGTTCCTTCTTTTGTCAGTGTCGCGATGGCACCTTTGTCGAAGTGGTCTTGGTGCTCGTGCGTCAGGAGAATCAGGTCGGCTTTGGGGAGTGCGGCATAGTCGGTCGTTCTGTTGCCGAGTTTTCCCACGGGGTCGATTTCTATCTCCTGCCCGTCGTACTCCATTCTTATGCTTGCGTGAATCAATGGGTGTATGCGTAGCGTCTTCCCACTCTTCGTCTTGAAGATGTCAATGGGTTCGGTAGAGGTCGTGACAGGCATCTGTGCTTTCTGCCAAGCCTGAATACCGCCGAGCAGATTGACAACTTTGTAGCCACGCTCCGAGAGAACGCCGGCAGCATTTGCCGAACGGCGTCCGCTACGGCAATAGACGGCCACCTTCTTCTCTTTGGTCAGTTGTTGCTCGGCTTTCTGCACGAAGGAGTCTTCTTTAACGTCGATGTTCAGTGCTCCTGGCAGATGTCCTTCGGCATATTCACCGACCGTGCGCACGTCAACGAGCTGAACGTTGCCGCTATCAATCAGTTCCGCGAACTCTTTCACTTCTTTGTTCTCAAAGTTCTGCTGGCTGCATGCTGTGTGAACGTTCATTCCCAGCAATGCGAGTAAGAATGCGATGATTTTTTTCATATTGATTTAGTTGGGTTTATTTCACTTCTTGTTCTCTTTTCTCTTCTTCGCTTGTCGGGCAAACGCAAAGAGTTCCAGAGGCAGATGGCAATAGCCATCGGGATTCTTGTCGAGATAATCCTGATGATACTCCTCAGCCGAATAGAAACATCTTAGCGGTTCAACCTCGACGGCAATGCGTTCGGCCAATTGTGCCTGCTGTTCAGCGAACACTTTCCTGATTACCTCTAATTGTTCCTCCGACGTGTAATAGACGCCTGTACGATAGCGCGTTCCTTCGTCGTGTCCCTGTTTGTTGAGACTCGTAGGGTCGATGGCCTTGAAGAACATGTTGAGCAGAAACTCCAAATCGGCTATTTCCTCGTCGTAGACAATCCTCACGGTTTCGGCATGTC
The DNA here is from genome assembly GCA_024681705.1 of Prevotella sp. Lineage (GTDB taxonomy): Bacteria > Bacteroidota > Bacteroidia > Bacteroidales > Bacteroidaceae > Prevotella. The sequence goes on along the minus strand of JAILAI010000102.1, from coordinate 6,026 downwards.
CGGTTTCATCGGTGTATACCTCTTTATATGTGGGGTTCTTCGTGTGTCCGTTGGCGAATCCCACTTCCGTTTCCACCACTCCCTCAATCTGTTTGAAGTAGTGTTCGGTTCCCCAGAAGCATCCGCCAGCTAAATAGATTTCTTTCATGCTTTTTGTTCTTATTGATTAGTTCCTTCCTGCTTTCTTACATCGATGCCTTGATGCCTTCGAGCAGTTCTTGATGAATTTTCCCATTGGTGGCCACAACGCTGTCGCCCTCCATGAAGTAGTCGTCGCCGTCATAGTCGGTGACCTTTCCGCCAGCCTCCTTCACGATGCATGCTCCCGCCATGAAGTCCCATTGTCCGATAAACTTCTCGGCGTAGCCATCAAGACGTCCAGCCGCCACATAGCATAGCGACATAGCTGCCGACCCGCTCATGCGAACACTTGCCACATGTCCATAGAAGTGTCCGATAAGTCGTTGTGCAACAGGCCGATACACCTCGCTATTGTAGGGTAGCTGTAGGCAAAGTAAAGCGTCGTTGATGTCGTTTCGTCCTACCTTCAGAGGTTTCTCATTGCAATAGGCCCCACCGTCTTTCCAGGCGTAGAAACACTCTCCGGTCGTCACCTCGTAGACAACGCCCATCAGTATTTCCTTCCCCTTGCAGAGAGCAATGCTCACGCAATAGGGAGCGTAGTTGTGAATGAAGTTGGTGGTTCCGTCCAACGGATCTACCACCCAGCAGTATTCCTCCTCATGACGTGTGGCCGTACCTTCTTCGGTGATGAATCCCGCTTCGGGCAACAGGGCTTTGAGTGATTCCACAATGAGTTTCTCCGAAGCCTTGTCCACATACGACACGTAGTCGTGGGCGTGTTTGCGTTCAACGCTTTCGGTGTGGAACTTCGTGCGTTCTTCCTCAATGTAGCGACCAGCCCGTCGGGCCACTTCACAGACGCTTGTCGTCAATGCCTTTAAATCTTCCATATCGTTTGCAAAGGTAATACAATTCGCGAGCAAATCAAAGCGAATCGCATTCTTTTTTCGAGCACGGGCCATGATGCGCTGGAAGCACGCCTCTGAATTGACCTATATTAAACCCACGCCCTGTTTTTGAAGATTGTTGACTTTCTTTTTCACCGTTTCATCAGAAAAGCTTACCTTTGCAACTGTTTTCAAGATAACATTACACATTTCGAATTTTTGTTGGTATAATGGTAAAGAAACAAAACGTGAATGCCTACCTGAAAGAGACATTCAAGCCGAAGATGGTGTCGGCTTTGCGCAACTACAACAAACAGACTTTCATGGCCGATCTCATGGCCGGTATTATTGTGGGCATCGTCGCCCTTCCCTTGGCCATTGCTTTTGGCATCGCCTCGGGTGTGTCGCCCGAAAAGGGCATTATCACTGCCATCGTGGCGGGTTTCGTCATCTCCGTCTTCGGCGGTAGCAAGGTGCAGATTGGTGGTCCCACGGGTGCTTTCATCGTCATCGTCTATGGCATCATCCAGCAATACGGCATGCAGGGACTCACTGTAGCCACACTGATGGCTGGCGTTTTCCTTATTCTTCTGGGTGTTCTGAAGTTGGGCACCATCATCAAGTACATTCCCTACCCCATTGTCGTGGGTTTTACCAGTGGTATCGCCGTCACCATTTTCTCGACGCAGGTGAAAGACCTCTTGGGTATGAGCATCGAGGCTCCTTCCGATTTCATTGAGAAATGGATAGCCTATTTCTCCAATCTCTCCAGCATCGACCCTTGGAGCGCTGTCGTGGGACTCGTCAGCGTGGCCATCATCGCCATCATGCCCCGATTCAGCAAGAAGGTTCCCGGCTCGTTGGTGGCTATCGTCGTGGTGACCATTGCCGTATTATTGCTCAAGCATTTCGCTGGCGTCACCTCTGTCGAGACCATCGGCGACCGCTTCAGCATCGAGTCGTCGTTGCCCAAGGCTGCCGTACCCGCACTTTCGTGGGAGGTCATCAAGTCGTTGGCCGGACCAGCTCTCACCATTGCCGTTCTGGGTGCTATCGAGTCGTTGCTCTCGGCTACTGTGGCCGACGGTGTCATTGGTGACCATCACCGCTCCAACACCGAACTCATCGGACAGGGTCTTGCCAACATCGCGTCGCCTCTCTTCGGCGGCATCCCCGCCACTGGTGCCATTGCGCGCACCATGACCAACATCAACAACGGCGGACGCACGCCCATCGCTGGCATCGTCCATGCTGTTGTCCTCTTGCTCATCTTCCTATTCCTGATGCCCTTGGCTCAATACATCCCGATGGCTTGTCTGGCTGGTGTCTTGGTTGTTGTGGCCTATGGCATGAGTGGTTGGCGCTCGTTCCTTGCAATGATGCGCAATCCCAAGAGCGATGTCACTGTGCTGCTTCTCACCTTCTTCCTCACTATCATCTTCGACCTCACCGTCGCCATCGAGATTGGTCTTGTCTGCGCCTGTCTGCTGTTCATGCGTCGGATGGCCGAGACCACAGAGGTACGTGCCATTCTCGACGAAATCGACCTCAACGAAGATGCCGATATGGAGGCTGGAAACCTCGAGCACCTCACCATCCCCGAGGGTGTGGAGGTATACGAGATCAATGGTCCTTATTTCTTTGGTGCCGGCAACCGCTTCGAGGACATTATGGCACGTTATGGACGCCGTCCGAAGGTGCGCATCATCCGCATGCGTAAGGTGCCTTTCATCGACTCTACGGGGCTTCACAACCTCGAGAACCTTTGTCTGATGAGTCAGCAAGAGGGTATCACCGTAGTGCTTTCGGGCGTCGTGCCCAAGGTGGAGAATGTGCTGAAGAACAATGGTTTCAACCAGTTGCTGGGCGAAGAGAACATCTGCAACCACATCGACCTGGCACTCGAACGGGCCAGCCAAATCACGCTTCGAGCAGCACAATGATGCCGCTGATGCCTATATAAAGGTAGATAATGTAGCGGAACAGCTTGGTGGGAATGTGCTTGAACACCCAAGCACCGAGCAAAGTGCCCACCAAAACGCCGCCAAGTCCTAGCATATAGTCGTGCACGACGGCACTCGTGAAGAATCCATTCTCCGCTCTCACCACTGTCATCATGGCGTTGCCGATGAGAAAATAGGTCTGAGCCATCGCCATATAGTGCTCTTTGTCGGGTTCCGATGAGATGAAATAGAGTACGGCTGGTGGACCTTGCATCCCGAAGAATCCACCCATCAATCCGCTCAGGGTGCCAGCACACACTTGCACGCCTTTCGTCGTGGGCAACTTGATGCGTTGACTGAACAAGATGAAATAGAGGCTGATGACGATGAGACCGACACCCAACACCTGACGAAGCACACGGTCTTCGATGCGCGACAAGGCGAAGATGGCACCTGCCGACACCACGATAAATGTAGCGAGAATCGGCCAAAGGCGTTGCCACGTGACTTTTCGCCACAGACGTGCCACAATGACGGCCGATGTCGTCATGGCCAACAATCCCGAGAGTGTTGTAGCCTCACCATACGAAGGCATCAGGAAGGGCAGCATCGTCATGATGAAGATACCAAAGCCGAAACCCGTCGTGCGTTGCACGAAACTGGCTCCCACACAAAGCAATATCAGCTGTACACTATCGCTCATTTCATATTCGTCTTCCTCAGCTCCCAAAACGCGACGCTGGCCGCGGCCGCCACATTAAGCGAGTCGACGCCATGTGCCATCGGTATGCGCACCACGTAGTCGGCATCGTCGATTGTTTCCTGAGGTAGTCCGTCGCCTTCGGTTCCCATCACGATAGCCAGTCGCGGTTCTTGCTTCAGCCGGACGTCGTCGAGCGCCACAGACTTCTCCGTTAATGCCATAGCCACCGTGCAGAAACCCAGATTCTTCAGACTTCCAATCTCATCGTCAATCCACGTCCAAGGCACTAGAAACACCGAACCCATCGACACCCTCACTGCTCGTCGGTTCAACGGGTCGCACGAGTTGCGCGTCAATAGTACCCCATCGATACCCAATGCGGCCGCCGAGCGGAAGATGGCTCCGATGTTGGTTGTGTCCACCACACCGTCGATCACTACGATGCGACTTGCATCCCTACACACTTCGGCAACGGGTTTTTCCTTCGGTCGTCTCATCGCACAGAGCACGCCTCGCATCAACGTATAGCCCGTGAGCGATGCCAACAGCTGCCTTTCTCCAGTATATATCGGCAGGTCGCCACAACGCTCCACAATGTCTTTGGCGTCACCTTCGATGTGCTTTCTTTCGCACAACAAGGCCACAGGCTCATAACCCGCGTCCAGCGCCACGCGTATCACCTTGGGACTCTCCACGATGAACACACCCTTCTCGGGCTCCAGACGATTGCGAAGCTGGGCTTCCGTCAGCGAACCGAACAACTCCACACCAGGTTCCGTCAGCGATTTTATCTCAATGATTGCCATTTTCTTATTTACCTTTTCCTACATGCCTGCCACCCGTTTTCGCTCTTCTGCAAATCGTCGCCAGACGAACGAGTTAGGATAGCCAACCATTATTTCGATGCAAAATTACGCATTTATTCCTCACTTTCGCCCTTTCAAACATTAATTCTCTTTAAAAGTCTACATTTCACGGTGCAAATTCCCATTTGTGCGACTTCGATTTGTGTTTGAACCTAATGCTGCTTCTAGTATGCGATTTTGGCCATTTTATACTAATGCGATTTAGATGAAAATGAGCACAGAGGTTTTTAGGCACTCAAACGCGTCAATATTGCATTCGAAAAGCGACAATTTTACTCATTAAAATCGATGTTTTTAATCATTGAAATCGGCGATTTTGAGTTTTGAAAGTCATACTTTATCTGGATTAGAACAAGATTCTACCTCTTTTTCTTTATAATTTTCGTATAACACCTACCGACCTACCATAACCACTCTCAAACGCCCGTACACAAAGGGTTTGAGCGATGGTAGGTCTTATCTCAAGACCTACCGTAGACCTACCATAGACCTACCATTATATTTATATGGGTTTGAGGATTATGATGGTAGATCGATAGGTCTTTTCGTTAAAAGACTTATTTCATATTATTCTCGTCGAACTGATATTAAATTAAAAGAATCTACATATTCCTCTTCATTTGCATTTAACACCTACCAACCTACCATGAGCACCCTCAAACTTCCACCAACCAAAGGTTTGAGTTATGGTAGGTCTATGGTAGGTGTTACCCCAAGACCTACCATAGCATTTCCCCTTTATTTAAAGGGGTTTGAGGGCTATGATGGTAGGTCGGTAGGTCTTTTTCTGAAAAGGTTATTTTCATCAAAATCATGGCATATTACCCCCAAAGGGAAAACCTATGTCCTTTCCACTTATTGTATAATTAATAGTTCATAGTGAAATTGTAACATTGTAACTTTGTAACATTGTAACAATATCGGGGTGCATCAGAAAAACGAGATTAGAATGCTTTGACGTGACTTGTAATCCATCATTCTTGACACGTATAGATATAAAGAAACAGGAGTTGGATGTCCCACATTGAACTTCCAACCCCTGCTGGTCATATATTCCGTCTTGGCGACGTTGACGTCTACTTCTTAATAGGCGAAAAGAGGATAATCCTTCATCGTGTCGTTCACTCGTGCACGCACTGCTGCGATCACCTCGGGGTTCTCGGGATCGTTGAGAACTGTCTCGATGAGTTCAGCGATGAGCACCATGAGGTCTTCCTTCGCACCACGAGTAGTGATGGCAGGCGTTCCGAGACGCAGACCACTGGTTTGGAAGGCTGAACGAGAGTCGAAGGGAACCATGTTCTTGTTCACCGTAATGTCGGCTGCCACGAGTGCATTCTCAGCCACCTTACCAGTAAGATCGGGATACTTAGAGCGCAGATCGACAAGCATAGAGTGGTTGTCGGTACCACCGCTCACGATGTGGAACCCACGCTTGATGAGCTCTTCGGCCAGCACCTTGGCGTTCTTCTGAACCTGCTTAGCCCATTCCTTGAACTCGGGTTGCAGAGCCTCGCCGAAAGCAACGGCCTTAGCGGCGATG
>JAILAI010000084.1 GCA_024681705.1 Prevotella sp. | reverse complement strand
ATCACCCTCAACGTTACTCCTGCTTGTTCAGGCGACTACTATGTTACAGTTACCGACGCGCAGAACTTTGAGGCAAAAGACACCTGCCGCATCGTGTTGACGGGTGAGGCTTTGATGGCCGACTTCGAGAACCTCTATCTCGACGAGAATAGTTTCTGGAGAGGTCCCGACACGAAGGGCAGCATCGAAACAGGCTTCTACTTTGATCAGCAGTATCGTGGTTCGTTCGTCAGTGGCAGCTATCAGTTCAGCAACAACTACAGCATCGACTGGGGTTCTTGGTCTGGCTTTGCCTACAGTAACCGTACGGAGACCACCTTTGGCAGTTACACCACCGACCAGTGGAATTCTTGCGTGGGCAAGGGTTATGGAGACTCCGAGAACTATGCCGTGTTCTACGAGGATTCCAGTGCGCCTATGACCATCAGCGTGCTGAATAACGCCGAGGGCGATCAGCTAAGTGGCTTCTTCATCACCAATGCCGCCGTCACGGTGAACTCCATACTTAACGGCGACGGTCAGACGGGTGAGACCGACGGAAATGGCGAGAGCGTATCGGGCACTACCGGTTTCCACACCAGCGACTTCTATACGCTCACCATCACCGCTGACAACGGAAACACGAAGGAGGTCAAACTGGCCGACTATACCGATGCCGATGAGAACGAGCACTTCTATCTTGATTCCTGGCAGTGGGTTGACCTGAAGGAACTGGGCACCGTGAAGGAGCTCACATTCAGTCTGAAGGCATCGCGCAAGAACGAATGGGGCTACACCACACCGCTTTACTTCTGCATGGACAACTTCAATGGTACGCGTCCAGAGACTGAGCGACTCAGTTCTTTGTACGGACAGCAGAATACGGTTAGACTGACTTCTCTGTTTGAAACAACGACGAAGACAGGCATCGTAAGCTATGCGTTTGCCGATGAGTTGGATTCAGAACAACCTACCATGACGATTGTCGGCGATGTGCTTACGATTACGTCCGATCAGGTTGAACTTGACTTCTACGTCACGGTGAAAGCTACTCAGAATGGTAGCACTCAGTACGTTCGCTTGCACGTGGTGCGCTCCAGCAGTGTTCCGACGACTATCGATGGCATCGCTGTAGACGAGAACATCGAGGGCCGCTATGGCGCCGATGGTAAGACGCTGACCAATGGCAACCGCCAGAAGGGCGTGCAGATCATTCGTCATAAGGATGGTTCGGTGCGAAAGGTACTGAGATAAGTATGTTCTGAAAGTTCCTTTCATGGAGCAGATGTATTGCGACAGACCCGTATGGGCGGCAGGACTGCTGCCGTTTCATGTCGGATTCTTCATAAGGAAGGAGGGCTTCGGCTCTCCTTCCTTCATCTAGGTCGATAGGAAATGTTTGCGTATCTCGAGCCTTTTTCCGACGTCTTTCCAGTAGCCGTCCATCGTTTTGCAAAAAGTAAATTGGCGGTTGCTCACAAAAAAATCTAGATTTTTTTTGTCGAAAGCGCCAATTTCGAGAGATTTTTTCTAGATTTTTTATTCACGATGCGACGAGACGAATATGGCATGTTGCCGTCGGCAGGTTCAGAACTTGATGAATAGCAATCGAGTTTGGGCTCTTTTGTGATGGCATTGGTGTGGCGAAGAGTAGGGTAGGCATGCGTCGGAGTTGGCGGTTTGTTACAAGACAGACGGATGACCGCGAGACGACGTTGCACGCTGAATCTCAGCACTTCATCGACGAAAAACGGATATATTTCGCCATGTCCGGACCTTTCATGGTCGGTAAAATCGACAAAAAATAAAAAAAACAAATTGTTATGCAATGTAATTGAAAAAAAAGTCGTAACTTTGCAGCCCGTATGTGTAGTTTAGAGTCTTTCAAGATAGATTTGAAGGGGCTGGAAGCCACTGAAGTGGTACGCGAATACAGTCTCTCAGACGATTATTTTGAGGCGATAGACGCGCCCGAGGTGAAGAGCGGTTCGCTGCATGTGTCGGTGACCATACGCAAGTTGACCGGCTTTTTCGAACTGCTGTTTCATATTGAGGGCACCGTGCGCATACCCTGTAATCTGTGTCTCGACGACATGGATCAGCCCATAGAGACGGACAACCGCCTCGAGGCAAAGTTTGGAACGTACGAAAGCGAGGACGATGAAGTCGTGACGGTGGACGAGAACGAAGGAATACTCGACCTGTCGTGGCTCATCTACGAGTTTGTGGCCTTGGCTATACCCATCAGGCATGTGCATGCACCTGGCAAGTGCAACCCTGCCATGTTGAAGGCTCTGGAAGAGCACTCATCTGACCGAAGCAGTGATGTGGAGTCCGACCAGGAGACAGACCCGCGCTGGGAAGCGCTCCGCAAGCTGACCAACCATCCCTGATGGCTGGCAGTAGTTGATATGTAACATTTAATATTTAAAATCATAAAAGAATTATGGCACATCCTAAAAGAAGACAGTCTAAGACTCGCACCGCGAAAAGAAGAACTCACGACAAGGCAGTAACTCCCACGCTGGCCCTCTGCCCCAACTGTGGCGCCTACCACGTTTATCACACCGTATGCCCCACTTGTGGCTACTATCGTGGCAAGATTGCCATCGTGATGGAAGAGGAAACAGTTGAATAAGAATGGAGAGAATCAACGCTATAATCACTGGCGTTGGTGGCTATGTGCCTGACTATGTCCTCACCAATGAGGAACTGGCGCGCATGGTCGACACCAGCGACGAGTGGATTATGACGCGTGTTGGCATCAAGGAGCGTCGTATCCTTGTGGAGGAGGGACTCGGCACCAGCTATATGGCCCGTAAGGCAGCCAAGCAGCTCTTGCAGAAGACCGGATGTGACCCCGACACCATTGATGCCCTCATCGTGACAACTACCACGCCCGACTACAAGTTCCCGTCGACGGCCAGCATCGTGCTCGGAAAACTGGGACTGAAGAATGCCTTCGCATTCGACGTGTCGGCAGCGTGCTGCGGCTTTCTCTACTCGGTAGACCTCGCGGCATCTCTCATCAAGAGCGGACGTTGCAAGAAGGTCATCGTTATTGGAGCCGACAAGATGTCGTCGATGGTCGACTACACCGACCGCCAGACGTGCGTGCTCTTCGGCGATGGTGCCGGAGCCGTACTTATGGAGGGGACGGAAGAAGAGAACGTCGGTTTGATTGACTCCTTCCTGCGTACTGATGGCGTAGGCTTGCCTTTCCTTCACTTGAAGGCAGGAGGCAGCGTATGTCCGCCGTCGCATTTCACTGTCGACCACCGCTTGCACTACATCTATCAGGAAGGACGCACCGTGTTCCGCTATGCCGTTACCGACATGAGCAACGATGTGCTTGAGATAGTGAAGCGCAACAACATGTCGACCGACGATGTGGCGTGGATTGCTCCCCATGAGGCCAACCTGCGCATCATCGAGGCGGTGACCAAGCGTGTCGGCATCGACATGGATAAGGTGCTGGTGAACATCGACCACTACGGAAATACCAGTGCGGCCACTATTCCACTGGCACTGTGGGACTTCGAGAAGGATCTGAAGAAGGGTGATAACATCATCATGACAGCCTTTGGCGCTGGATTCGTGCATGGTGCATCGCTCACTCGGTGGGCCTACTAATTAAGTATCACGTCTCATAGTTCATTGTTCATAGTTGTGGCTCGGCTGCAATTCTGAACTGTGAGCTATGAGTCGTTTTGTTAAGGATTCATGATCGCACCGATTGGCGATATCGTCAGACGGTGTCAGGCAGAAAGAACGAAGCTTTCAGAACATGCATAAGGCAGGATTTGTAAACATCGTCGGCAACCCCAATGTGGGAAAGTCTACACTGATGAACCAACTCGTCGGTGAGCGCATCAGCATCGCCACTTTCAAGGCGCAGACCACGCGCCATCGCATCATGGGTATCGTGAACACGCCCGAGATGCAGATTGTCTTCAGTGACACTCCGGGAGTGCTGAAACCCAACTATAAGTTGCAGGAGTCGATGCTCGCTTTTTCCGAGAGTGCGCTGGCCGATGCCGACGTGCTGCTCTACGTGACCGACGTGGTGGAGAACCCCGAGAAGAACATGGAGTTCCTGGAGAAGGTGCAGAAGATGAAGATTCCAGTCATCCTGCTCATCAACAAGATTGACGAGTTGGGCAATGCTTCGGCTCCTGCCAAAGGCAAAGAGCAAGTTGCAGGCAAGGAAGATGGCAAGCGTACTGCACCGGTCAAGCGGCCGGGCGAGGCGTTGGCGCAGATCGTGGAGCACTGGCACAAACTGTTGCCCAATGCAGAGATTCTGCCTATCTCGGCCAAGAACAAGTTTGGCACCGATATGCTGCTCAAGCGCATTCAAGAACTGCTTCCTGATTCGCCGCCCTACTTCGACAAAGACCAGCTGACCGACAAGCCTGCCCGCTTCTTTGTCTCGGAAATCATCCGCGAGAAGATACTGCTCTACTACGACAAAGAAATCCCCTATTCGGTGGAGGTCAGCGTGGAGAGTTTCCAGGAAACGGAGAAGAACATCCACATTCGCGCCATCATTTACGTGGAACGCGAGAGTCAGAAGGGCATCATTATTGGCCATCAGGGCGTTGCGCTGAAGAAAGTAGGTGCCGAGGCGCGCAAGTCGCTCGAGCGGTTCTTCGGAAAGAGCATCTATTTGGAGACTTATGTCAAGGTGGACAAAGACTGGCGTTCGTCGCAGCGCGAACTCAATCACTTTGGCTACAATCCCGAATGATATTAACAATCGTCTAGTAAAGCAAGTTCACAATGGCAGACAAAAACGCGCTTATTGCCTTACTCAAAGAGAAAGTGGAAACGGTCGTCGGCCGCCATATCAAGACGCCGAAAGACTTTGAATTGCTTTCTCAGAGACTTCTCGATGAAACGACAGTTCAGATCAGTGCCACAACGCTGAAGCGACTCTGGGGCTATGTCAACGAGGATGTCTCGCCCCGCACGAGTACGCTTGACACGCTCTCTCGTTTCGTTGGATACGATGACTGGGCTGCGTTTGTCATTGCCAACGAACATCTTATTGAACCTGCTGAAGAACCAGAGACCGATCCTTCGTCGTCTGCAAAGGAATCGGAAGCTAAAAGCGAAGGGACAAAGGTGAAGAAACGCAGTGTTTTTTTCGCCATCGCTGGAGTCTTGTTGCTGATTATGGCTACTGCTGTTTTTTATACGCGCCATGTATCGAAACAAGTCGCTGAACTCACAGACTCTTTGCAGGTGCTTTCGTCCGATAAATATACCATCCTTGCAGGTGACACCTTTGCCACCTACGATGCCTATCTGAACCTTTTTGGCGTTCAGGCCGACGACCGTCCATGGGCTCAGCCGTTGCCCGGTCATTCCGAAATCTGCATCTGGGGCCCAGAATTTCACAATCCTCATTGGCATAACGACGGTGATCCCGACAGCTTACTTCCCACCATCACCGAGTATTGGAATGTGGAAGGCGCTGATCCGGAGACTGTTCACTTGCGCAATGCCGACCATTTCACCTATCTGCGTTACCGCAAAGAGCTCCGCATCACCTTCATGAAGGGCTTGCGCGATTCCACTTTCACCTTCCTCGGCCTCTACGTCATGGACCGCCAGCAGTCAGACTCCACCCGCATTGTCTGGCAGCGCATCTCCAAGGAGTGCGATCTCACTCGCCTCGATTTTCTGGAGCAGCTCCGCCGCTGATCTACTTCTTCCTTTATCTTTTTATTCTTGTTATCTGGAAGCGACACCGTTTTCCATAGTCAGTATTGTTTGCTCTGTATGCTGCTCCTATTGGCTAGATTTCCTTCGTTTTTTCAAAATAAGTGACCTTTTTTGCACTGAAAATCCGAAATGGACCAAATGGACAACAAAATGGACCAAAATGGACTTGTTGTGTTTCGGAGAAATTGTTTATCTTTGCAGCGACATGGTGAAGATGGCAGGCATGTCCACTGGAAAAACTACGGCTGCCATCTCTTCGTGACGTCTTGCGTCATGAAATTGTAGATCGGCTTTTGATGGAACAAGTAAGTAGAACTGTTTGACCTTCCAAAGATGTTTTGAGAGAGAACGTCAATAATGAGGCAAACTACAACTCGTTAACCCGCCAGATTATCTGCAACGTTATAGGTGAAAGGGCAAGGAGGCTCACACCTCCATTGTGTTCCGCCTGTGAAAACGATACAAACTATTATATAACCATAAAACAATCGATATGAAGAAAATCGTCATTTTACACCCCGGCTCAGACTATTGGTAGCCCAGCACTAATAGTCTGTAACACCCATTCCGCCTGCACGACAAGCAGGCAAGTTCACATCAAAATAACTTATAAAAATATCAATCATGAAAAAATACTTATTTTTATTCCTGCTGACGCTCCTGCCCATAATGGCGAGCGCAGATAGCAGTGGCACATGTGGTAATAACGTCACATGGACCTATGTGGAAGCAACTAACACACTTACTATTTCGGGTAATGGAGGAATGTCGAACTATTATTCTAATGAAGCCCCTTGGTGTTCATTTCGTTCTGATATAAAAACTGTAGTGATTCAGAATGGCGTGACCTCCATCGGCAATTCTGCTTTCGATTATTGCAGCGGCCTTACCTCCTTCACCATCCCCAACAGCGTGACATCCATCGGCTCTTGGGCTTTCTTAGGTTGCAGCGGCCTGACCTCCGTCAACATCCCCAACAGCGTGACATCCATCGGCAATGGTGCTTTCAAGAACTGCAGCGGCCTGACCTCCGTCACCATCCCCAACAGCGTGACATCCATCGGCTCTTCTGCTTTCTGGGGTTGCAGCGGCCTGACCTCCGTCACCATCCCCAACAGCGTGACATCCATCGGCGAGTTTGCTTTCAATCTTTGCAGCGGCCTGACCTCCTTCACCATCTCCAACAGCGTGACCTCCATCGGCAATTCTGCTTTCTCTGGTTGCAGCGGCCTGACCTCCTTCACCATCCCCAACAGCGTGACCTCCATCGGCAATGGTGCTTTCTCTGGTTGCAGCGGCCTGACATCCGTCACCATCCCCAACAGCGTGACCTCCATCGGCTCTAATGCTTTCGATGGTTGCAGCAGCCTGACCTCCGTCACCATCCCCAACAGCGTGACCTCCATCGGCTCTTATGCTTTCAATGGTTGCAGCGGCCTGACCTCCGTCAACATCGGCAACAGCGTGACCTCCATCGGCGATTATGCTTTCTATGGTTGCACCAGCCTGACCTCCGTCAACATTTCTGATTTGGCGGCATGGTGCAACATTTCATTTAGCAACTACTATTCAAATCCTCTTTATTATGCTCACCATCTTTATCTGAACGGAACAGAAGTTACTGATTTAGTCATCCCCAACGGCGTGACCTCCATCAGCAAAGGTGCTTTCGAGAATTGCAGAGGCCTGACTTCCGTCACCATCCCAAACAGCGTGACATCCATCGGCTCTTCTGCTTTCTCTGGTTGCAGCGGACTGACCTCCGTCACGTTCCATTGTGAATCAATCGATTCATGGTTTGCAGGTTTTTCATCCATTCAAGAGATTGTAATTGGAGATGAGGTAACCAAAATCAACAATGATGCTTTCAATGGTTGCACCGGCCTGACCTCCGTCACCATTGGCAATAGCGTGACCTCCATCGGTGGTAATGCTTTCAGAAATTGCAGCGGCCTGACCTCCGTCACAATCCCCAACAGCGTGATATCCATCGGCGCTTCTGCTTTCAGGGGTTGCAGCGGCTTGACCTCCGTCACCATCTCCAACAGCGTGACCTCCATCGGCTCTTATGCTTTCTCTGGTTGCAGCGGACTGACCTCCGTCACCATCCCCAATAGCGTGACATCCATCGGCAATTATGCTTTCAATGGCTGCAGCAATCTGAACTACGTCACAATCGGCAACTGCGTGACATCCATCGGCGATTGGGCTTTCTCGGGATGCAATATCTTACTGACTGTTCTCAGTCCGACCCCACCAACAATTAATAATATAGGATATAGTAATACGATAATTATGGTGCCCTCAGGCTGTGAAGAAGCCTACACTAATGCAGAGGGTTGGAAGAATTACAATATCATACCTTACGAAGATCCGAGCATCATCAGGTTCAAAGACCAAAACGTCAAAGATATTTGCGTGGAACATTGGGACAAAAATGGCGATGGAGAGTTGGACACATGGGAGGCATTGTTAGTTCTTGATATTGGTTCCACATTCGATTCTAACACAACTATTATCAAATTCGACGAATTCAAGTATTTTAAGGCAGTAACCAGTATTCCAAGACATGCTTTTTCTCGTTGTACAAACCTTCGGACTATAACTATACCAGAGTTTGTTAAAAGTATTTTGGGTGGTGGTGGCCCCAATTATAGCAATTTTGGTGAAGCTTTTTCCAACTGCAGCAATTTATGTTCTATCAACATTCCCAATACAATCAACAGTATAGGCGAGTATGCCTTTTATGGTTGCAGTAATTTAAGTGCTGTGCATATCGAAGACCTAACGGCATGGTGCAATATTTCATTTGCTGACAATGACCATTCAAATCCTCTGTCTCTGGCACATCATCTCTTCTTAAACGGTGAAGAGGTGACGGAATTGGAAATTCCCGATGGTATCACATCCATTAGTAGCCGTGCCTTTGATGGCGCAAGCAGTCTGACAAGCGTAAGCATTCCGGAAGGAGTTACCACTATCGGCAATAGGGCGTTCAGAGGTTGCAGCGGCATCACTGCCGTAAACATACCTGCCAGCGTGACTACCATTGGGGAATATAACCAAGAAATCAAGGGTGAGACGAACGTGGAGATTATTCCCGTAATTGCCTGACAGACTGCAGATTTTATGTATTCTATGTTTCGATGGGCAGGAATGCATATTGTGAAATATGACCATCGTTCCGTTACCAAATCGTTACCTGTCTCGTTACCGAAAATTGTATTGGTAACGAATGAGACCCCGAATTAGTCGGAGGCTCGGAAAAACATACATGTTCGGACACATTCTTCCATACGGAGGACGCTTGTAATTGAGCTAATTTTGCAACCAAATTATAAGCGAGTATGAAAGATGAAAAATTCAAGGTGCTGCTCTACCTCAAAAAGAGCACGACAGACAAGAAAGGAAAGGCTCCCATCATGGGACGTATCACCCTCGGAAACTCGATGTCTCAGTTTTCGTGCAAGATTTCCTGCACCCCTGACTTGTGGAATCCCCGTGAAAG